>JARRPY010000012.1:0-18594 GCA_037382425.1 Deltaproteobacteria bacterium | reverse complement strand
GGTCTTTTCGGCCGCCATTCCGCCACGGCGGGGTGGCCAGTGTTCCCCGCTTGAGCGGGATCTTCGACAGGTTTCAGCAGAAAATAAACCCTGACACCCGATACCTGAAACCGTTATCGCCAATGAAACAAATGGCATAACGTCAACAAAATATCTTCACTTTTTGAATAGAAGTTGTGATCTAGGACCCTAAATGCCGTTGTTCTTCTCTCAAAAATGGAAAAAGTTATGTGCCGTTACAGCCCTTGGCTTCCGTTGCTCCTGTTATGTGCCGCTTTCTCGGGCGTTACGGGGTGCGGGCTATTCGTGAAACAGATTCCCGAGGGAAAGCCCACGTCTGAAACGCCAGCGGATCGCTTCGTAAAGATAGACGGGATTCGATATCATTACCAGGCGTATCCCGGAGCGGGAAAGACGATCTTTCTTCTTCATGGATTCGGCTCCTCAACGTACACCTGGGAGAGGATGATCCCCTGTCTCACCCAGGCTGGATTCTCTGTGTATGCGCTGGATATGAAGGGATTCGGCTGGTCAGACAAGCCGAAAGATGTCGCCTACGACCCGTATACGCTCATGGAAGAGGTGAACCGGTGGATGGAGACCGTCAAACTCAGCCATGTGGTTTTTGTGGGGAATTCCCTCGGTGGGGCCATTGCGTGGTTGATGGCCCTCGAACACCCGGACAAGGTCTGGCGCCTGGTTCTGGTGGATGCGGCCGCCTATCCGATCCGAAAACCCTTCCCCCTGAACATGGCCCAGGTTCCGCTGGCGGGGCCGATGGCCAAACTCTTTTTCTCACGGTCCGTGGTTCGGTGGACCCTTGAAAAGGTTTACTATCACGATGACTGGGTTACCGAAGCCCAGGTAACGGCCTATTTCGACCGGCTACGTGCGGGCAATGGCCTCGATGCCCAGTTGGCCATCGCCAAGGCATTGGACGCCAATCAGTTCGGGCAATACATCGACCGAATCCCTTTCATAGACAAAGAGACGTTGATCATCTGGGGCGAGGAAGACGAATGGATTTCGCTGGACGCAGTGGGCCGACGACTTGAAAGGGAACTGCCCAATGCCCGTCTTAAAACCATACCGTCGTGTGGGCACGTCCCACAGGAGGAATATCCAAAAGAGACGGCTCGCTTGGTCATCGATTTTGTCGCACATATCCCCTGACGGGATCGGTGAACGGGTAACCTCCAAGTTGTAGAACCACGGACACAAGAGAATCGAAGAAAGGAGAACATCCCATGAAAGGCTCGAAACTCATCTGTGCGTTGGCTATTTTTGGGTTTTGCGTGATTCAGAGTGCCCTTCCGGTATGGGCTGAGGGTCGGGTCATTGTCCTTGCCCACGAGATTTCCTGGGCACCCCACTATGGGAAAGATTTGGAGGGGGGAGGCTATACCGTTGAAATTGTCAGAGCGGCCCTCAAACGCGTCGGTTACACATTGGACACCGTATGGTTGCCTTGGAAGCGCGCCCAGGTCGAAGCGGCGAGGGGCGTCTACGACGGTCTTGGGGCGTCATACTTAACTGAGGAAAGGGCCAAGAAATTTGCGCCTTCGGATCCGGTCGCCGCCACAGAGGTCGTTTTCTTTAAACGGACCGAGGACGACATTCAATACACCAAACTAGAGGATTTGAAACCCTACCGAATCGGCACCGGGTTCGGCTATGGCTATCCCGAGGCATTCGCAAATGCCGATTACCTGAAAAAGGTGGAGGCCTATGAACTCAAGACGAACATCGACCGACTATTCAATAAACGAGTCGATCTCATTGTCGGCTCCAGAGAGGCCATCCTGTTCTACCTGAAAGAAAAATATCCCGATAAAATGGCGTCAGTGGAAATTCTGGGGAGTGCCCTGGAGACCCTCCCGCTTTATGTGTTGTTTTCGAAAAAGAAGGCGGGTTATCAAGAAAAGCTCGAGGCGTTTAATCGCGGGCTTCATATGATTAAAGCGGATGGGACCTACCGGGAGATACTAGAGAAGCACGGGTTAGAGACGCAGTGATTCTCTAACCCCTTCAAGCCCGGCTTAATCCAAAAGCGACGAGGGCCTTTTCGGCCACGTCTTTCCCCCATTCCTGTACAAAGTGGCCGGCGTCCGCCACCTCATAGGGCTCGGGGCACCCTCGAATGACGTTCCTGAGGGCCTGCATCACCGGTGGCCCGAGAACCGGGTCCTTCATGCCCACGGCCATGAATGTGGTCCCGCTCCACGACCGGCTTAGCCAGTCTCGTGCCCGCCTGGACAGGGCCGCGCCCGGTGCGTCTAAAGCATCCGGGACCATATCCGGAAACCGGCGGACGCCGGCTTTGTGCGTCGCATCCGAAAATGGGGCACCGTAGGCTCGGCATTCGGCGGGCGAGAGGTGGGGGCATGCCCGTTTCATCAGTTCGCCCACGGCCATGTCGGGATGTTGCTTCACCCAGTCTCGCCAGTCCAAGAATCCTTGAGAGAGCCGGACGTCTCCGGTGCCCAGGGTGGTATTCATGACCAGTAGTCGGGAGAAGCGATCGGGCAGGTCCATGGGGAGGGTGAGCCCCAGGAGCCCACCCCAATCTTGACAGACCAGGGTGATGTTCTTGAGATCCAGTCGCTCGATGAGGCTGATGAGGGAATTCCGGTGAAATTCAAACTGATAAATATCCTCGTCTACGGGTTTATCCGACCGTCCGAAGCCGAAAAAATCCGGCGCCACCACCCGGTGTCCGCCACGGGCGAAAACGGGAATCATCTTCCGATAGAGATAGCTCCAGGTGGGTTCGCCATGAAGGCATAAGAATACATTGCCGGCATCCTCTATGCCTTCATCCACATAACACAGCCGCAGCCCTTCGTATCCCGTTAGATCATCTGTGTAATGCGGATGAAAGGGAAAATCCGGCAGGTCCTCGAAACGCTCATCGGGCGTCCGGACGATTTCGGTTCCCAACACTGTCGTGCCCATGGAGAGGAACTACCAGTCGTAAGTTTCTCTTTCGATGATGGTGGCCACGCCTTGTCCGCCGCCCACACAGGCGTTGGCGCACCCATACCGTCCGCCCTTTTCTTTCAGGATACGGGCCAGGGTGCCGGTCAGTCGGGCGCCGGTGGCGCCCAAGGCGTGTCCGATGGCCGTGCCGCCCCCCATGACATTGACCTTTTCCGGATCGAGCCCCAACTCCTTAATGCAGTTCAGCGCCACCACGCAGAAGGCCTCGTTGATTTCCCAGAAGTCGATGTCCGATGCCTTAAGCCCGGCCTTTTCCAGGGCCATTTTGCTGGCGGGAACCGGCCCGGCGCCCATGATGGTGGGATCCACACCGGCGAATCCGATGGAGCGGATGGTGGCCAGCGGTTCAATCCCCTTTTGCTTGGCCGTATCCTTGGACATCAGGATCATGGAGGTGGCCCCTGCATTGAGGGGAGAAGAGTTTCCCGGGGTAATCACCCCATCCTTCTTGAATGCCGGTTTGAGGTCGGCCATTCCCTCGAGAGTGGCATCCGCCCGGACGGCCTGATCCTTGTCCACGGTCAGGACCGTCCCGTCATCCTGGGGCGCTTCGATGGGGAGGATTTCGTCTTTAAAGAAACCGTCTGCATGGGCCTTGGCAGCCAGCTGGTGGGACCTCACACCCCATTTGTCCATGTCCTCTTTGGTCACCCCTGCCTGAGAAAAGAGCTTTTCCGCGGTCAGGCCCATGTTCAGGGCCGTCATGATGTCCCAGTGGAGATGGTCGGGATTGGTGAACAGGTTCAGATTGGGCGCGATCAGCCCCCGATCCGTGGTGTAGCCGCCCATGGGGATCCGGGTCATGTGTTCGTATCCGCCCACCAGGACGATGTCGGCAAACTCCTGGGCGATTTCCATAAACCCGATCTGTATGCAGGCCATGGCCGACCCGCACTGCTGGTCCACGAACTTGGCGGGGATGGTCTCCGGCAGATTGGCCAGGAAAATGGGAAACCGCCCGCCGTAGGCCCATTGCTCGCCTACGGCCGTCGCGCATCCTACGATAAAATCGTCGATCTCCTTGGCTTCGATCCCCGTTCTAGTGATCACCTCCGGGAGGAGCTTGGCCAGAAGCTCATCTCCCCGCATTTTGCAGAACCAGTCTCTGGCCGGATCCCTGGGCCGCGATCTGGATTGAGCCGTTCTCAAATACCCTGCAATGACGACCTCTTTCATGTTGAACCCTCCTTATGTGGATTTTGAATCCTGGTAAAACGTCTTTCCGGATTCCGCCATTTTCTTGATCAACTCGGCCGGTTTAAACCGGAGACCATATTGCGTCTCGAGTTCAAGAAGTTTCTCATACACCTTTTGAAGTCCCCATTTGTCTGCATACCGCAGGATGCCCCCCCGATAGGGCGGAAAACCGGTTCCGTAGATCATGGCCAGATCCATGTCCTGCGGCCGATCGCAGATGCCCTCTTCCATCATGAGTGCCGCTTCATTGATGGCCAGGGCAAGCATGACGTCCACGATGTCCGGCCACGACATCTCTTTGGGCGTCACGCCGTTTTCTTCCAAATAGGAACCTATGGCCTTTTCGACCGTCTTATTGGGTACAGGTTTTTCACCGCTGTAGTCGAAGTATCCGGCACCCGTCTTGCGGCCATAACATCCCGTATTGTAGATCACTTCGGTCAGGGGATGGATTTTATACCGCTCGCCCAAACGCCGTTCAAAGGTTTTTCCCACGTGATAATTGATGTCAATGCCCGTCAGGTCGGCCAGGGTCGCCGGGCCCATGGGCATCCCGAAATCGACCATGGCATCTTCGATGACCGATCCCTTTACTCCGTCGGCCACGAGGAACACGGCGCCGCCGAAAAGACCGCCGAGCTGTCTGGACACATAAAATCCCGGGCCGTCATTGACCACGATGGGGATCTTCTTGATGGCGCGGGCAAAAGCCACGCTGGTGGCCAGCGTCTGGTCCGAGGTCTTCTCGGCGCAAATAATTTCCAACAGCTGCATTCGATGGGCCGGGTTGAAGAAGTGCAGCCCGATCATACGCCCGGGGTTCTGAAGAATCGAGGCCATCTCCGTGATGGGGAGGGCCGAGGTGTTGGTGGCGAAAATCACATCGGGCCGGCAGATCGCTTCGAGCCGCTTCCAGATATCCTTCTTGACATCCATATCTTCCAGTACCGCCTCGATCACCAGGTCCACGTCTTTCAGACCTTCAAGGGGAGTGGTGGTGGTGAGTTGGCTGTCGATCATGCGCTCCAGGTCCGTCGGTTTCATCTTCTTTTTCTTGATGGGATAATCATAGGTCTTGCGCACGGCTGCCACACCCTTGTGGATGGCCTCCTCATTGATATCCCAGAGCACCGTCTGAAAGCCGCCGCTGAGGAGGAGGTTGACAATGCCCGACCCCATGACGCCTCCGCCCAGCATGGCGACCGTCTTAATTTTTGCCGGTTCAATCCCCTTGATCCGGGGAAGCTTGCCTGCGGCCCGCGTGTTGAGAAATATGCCGATGAGATTCTTGGCCACATCCGTGATGGCACAGTCGCTGAACAATCCCACTTCCGTCTCGATATCGGCCTCTATGTTGAAGCTCAGGCCCTTTTCAAAGGCCTCGATGGCCTTGAAGGGGGCGATGTATCCCTTGGCCTTTTGTGCGGCCATCATCTTGGCCACATTTAAGAATGCCTCTTTTTCCTGAGCGCTGGGAAGCCGGTCGGTTCTGTTTCGGGTCATCCGCATCTTGAGGTTGAGTTCTCCCGAGATGAACCGTCTCGCGGCTTTCATGGCGGTGTCCAACAGCGCGCCCCGGTCCACCACCTCATCCACCAGCCCCCGTGAATAGGCCTTTTCGGCCTTGATGGGTCTCCCTACCGTGATCATGTCCACGGCATTGGGAAGGCCGATGAGCCGGGGGAGGCGCTGGGTGCCGCCGGCTCCGGGGATGAGGCCGATCTGAACTTCCGGCTGGCCCAGATTGACGCCTTTGGCCGCCACTCGGTAATGACAGGCCATGGCGGTCTCCAACCCGCCCCCCAGGCAGTTTCCATTGATGGCGGCCACCACCGGTTTGGGCCCTGTTTCGATGCTGTTCATAAACCGGGCCCCTTGTAACGCCTTCTCATGGATCTCATTCCGATGCTTCACCGCCTGGAGTTGGGTAATGTCTGCGCCCGCGATAAAATTTTTCCCCGCACCGGTAATGATGACGGCCTTGATGTCATCGGTTCCGAAGGCATCTTTTATGGCCTCATCGAAGTCCCGGGCCATCGGCGGTGAGAACTGATTGACCGGCGGGCTATCAATGGTGAGGACGGCTACATCATCTTTGACTTCAACTCTGATTGTCTCGTACGTCGTTTTCATTGGTTTGCCTCTCCCCATTGTGGGTTTTCAAGGGTTAGAAATTCGAACGAAACCGCTATCTTTTACCACAAAACAGACAGAAATGCCTGGAAAAAAGTCACGAATCATGAAAGAATCCATATTTAAATGCCCTCCAAGTGGGCTTCAGTCCGCACCCTGCGTCTGGCAGACGGTCCGGATGAAGTGCATATGGAGACCATTACCAAACTGGAGCTGAAAAAGTACCAATGAGCCCAAAGAATGAAACAGGTGAGGTGAGGCAAGCCCATCGGTTCGATGAAGCGGCCCTGGCGGATTATTTGAAGCGGCATATCAGCGGCTTTTCCGGAAACCTGATGATTCGGCAGTTTACATACGGGCAATCCAACCCTACATTTCTCCTCTCGGCAGGGGAGAGGTCATACGTACTGAGAAAAAAACCCCCCGGCAAACTCCTCCCTTCCGCACACGCCGTCGACCGGGAGTATCGAATGATCCAGGCCCTCAAAGAGACGGATGTCCCGGTGGCCGAACCATTGCTTTTCTGCGAAGATGCGTCCATTATCGGCACGCCTTTTTATGTCATGGCCCACGTGGAGGGACGGATCTTTCGGGATGTCACCGCGTCCGAGGCATCGGGCCCGGAAGAGCGCGCGGCCATCTTCGATTCTATGAATGAGACCATGGCCAAAATTCATCTGGTGGACTATGGGGCCCTGGGATTGGGGGATTACGGGAAGCCGGGAAATTACATGGCCCGTCAGGTGAGCCGATGGAAACGCCAGTATGAGGCATCGAAAACCGATGATATCGAGAATATGGACGTTCTCATCAAATGGCTGGAGGACCATATTCCGGAGGATGACAGCACGAGCATCGTGCACGGGGATGTGCGTCTTGAAAATCTCATCATTCATCCCAAGGAACCCCGTGTGGTAGCGGTGCTGGATTGGGAACTCTCCACTCTCGGTCATCCATTCTCAGACCTCGCCTATAATTGCATGCACTACTACATGCCGGTGAGCAAGGGGAGACTCTCAGGATATAAAGGGCTTGACCTGGCAGAATTGGGAATCCCGGGGGAAAGCGATTATATAGCGGCCTATTGTCGACGAACCGGCCGGGAGGGGATTTCGGAATGGACCTTTTTCGTAGCCTTCAGCATGTTCCGTCTGGCCAGCATCATTCAGGGGGTGTATAAACGCGGGCTCGACGGCAACGCGAGTTCGGACCAGGCCCGGTCGTATGGTCAATATGTGCTTCTGTTGGCGGATATGGCCCGGCAGCTCATATCCCCACCACATCCCCCTCCCTAAATCGGGCATAGCCCTGTTCGGTCATCCGGATGAAGGGAATGGCTGCAGCAGTCAGCGTACACAGGGTGAGATGGGCTGAATGAAGCGGCGAGCCCAACCCTTTCAGGATCTTCTGAAATTGCGCCATCTCGGCAGTCAAGGTCTCGAAAGGCAAGCTGGATACGTACCCACCGGCCTCGCAGGGAACCATCACCAGGGGGTTACCGTCATGTATTAGGGCGGTGCCCCCCTGCATCTCAATGACCCGGTTAATGGCTGCGGCCAGATCATCATCATGGGTGCCGATGGCGATGAGTCCTGCACTGTCCCAACACAGGCTGGTGGCCACGGCCCCCCGTTTTTGCCCCCACCCCCTCACAAATCCGATGAACTTCTGGCCCCTGCCGGTCGCCCGTTCAATAAACACGCATTTGCACACATCATGCGCCGGATCTGCCGAAAGGGCACCGTCTATAACCGGTGCTCCTGCCGCTCCCTCCCGGGTGACCAGGCCGTTTTCCTGTATGTCGATGGTTCGCACAGACCCATCCTTTCGGGTGGACTCGGCGGGCACCTTCAATTCCGATGGGGAAAGGAGGCCGATGCGCATGGTTTTCATAAAATGGGGTGGGTGAGGGACTCGGGAGAGAGGCACGGTACAGTGACCTTGTTCAGCGATAACCCGCCCTTCCGAGATCACCAGATCGGGCCTCATGTCGCCGGCCCCGGGCAGCAGGAGCATGTCGGCCATCCGGCCGGGTGAGATGCCCCCCGTCAGATGATCGATGCCCAGGTGCTCGGCCGGGTTGATGCTGACCATCTGCACCACGCGCACGGGATCCAGGCCGAGATCCACCGCCTTTTGGATCACATCCACGAAATACCCCTTCTCAGAGAGGAGTTCCAGGCTGGTCCCGTCCGTGATGAGACCCAGACGACGGGTGTCCAGTTCATGGGCGATGGATGAAATGATGCCCAGGTCTCTTCGGATATACCCTTCACGGATCATCACGAAAAAGCCCATCTCAAGCCGGGAGAGCACATCATCCGTTGAAATGGATTCGTGACAGGATAGGGCGCCGGCCGCGCCGTAGGCGGCCAGTTTTCGGTCCATGGCGCCCGCGGCATGTCCCTGGACGGATTTGCCGGCCCGGCGGGTTTCTAAAATCAACTCCAGGATACGGTCATCCGAGGTCAGGATGGCCCCCTGCCAGTAGGATTCCCCTAGGCCGATGATCTGTTCGGCGGCAAGGAGCTTTTTTGCTTCTTCCCGGGTGATGTAATGCGATCTGGCAGCCGGGCTGAGGGTGACCATGGGTGGCAGGAGGGTGAAGATTTTGACCGGCCGGTCGCGGCTCTGCTCCAGGAAGATCCTGAGGCCTTCGGCGCCTGAAACGAAGGCATAGCTTTCCACCTCCGTGATATAGGTGGTGGCGCCCCCCGGAATGGCCTTGATCAGGAAGTCGGTCAGGTCGAATTCGTAGGATAAATGGGTGTGTGCATCGATATACCCGGGGGATATGATCCGCCCATCGGCCTCGATCACATGGGTTCCCTCGTCGATGCAATGGGCCGCATCCGGTCCCACATAAGCAATCCATTTGCCTTTGACTGCGACGGATCTTTGAGGGATCATCCGTCCGGAATAGACATCCAGAAGGATGCCGTTCCGAATGACCGTGTCGGCCGGTTCGTTTCCCAGGGCTGTTTCTACGAGTGTTCTGTGGGGCACATTTTCGCCAGACAGCGTCATGAATTTGCGTGTCCTTTCACCCGCCTCCGCAGGAAACCCCGCATTGATGGGAGGAAGATGCTCTGGTCATTCGCTTCGGCGTAATGTCGCCCTTCACGCCGGGCGGATGACCGCGCCGTAGCCTTGGGCGAAGGCGGGTCATGTAATGGAGACTACGGCACTGCTCGTGGGACTTCATTCGTCCAGAATTTCGCTGATTTGTCGTATGGGGGTGATATTGGTAAAATTGGGGACATCCCCCTTCAAAAGGGACGCCCATTCGGCCATCCCCTTGTCATACCCCTCTTTTTCTTCAAAATAGAGATGGCCGATGCATACATAGGGCGCGGGTAAATCGGCCCCGCCGGAAACTCCTCTTTCCACACCCGTCTTGACCAGACCATAGGGCGTGAGGCGTTTTTTGACCAATTCCATGTGGTTGATGCGATAATATTGAAAATCAAACCTGGCCCCGTCCTGACGGGGATACATCACACTGACTTTGACCATACACATGTCCTCTTCGTAGCGTGCGGCTTATCCGGAATCGATTTTCCCAATGGGTGAAAGGTCCACTTCATATACCCTATTTCTTGATTAAAAAGCAAGACATTGCGCCGAGCCGCATGACCATGCCAATATAAAACGAGGCGGATGAATTGCAGCGGTGGGGGGAGGTCTCCGAACAAGATGAGAGGCGGTCAACCGCCAAAGTCCGGATTGATAAATTCAATCCGATCCCCCTTAGAAACGGTTTGGGTGTCGTATTCCTGGGCAAAGACGAACCGGCCGTTGTGTTCCACGATGAGGTGGGGATCCCTTTCGCCGAATTGTTCGATCAGATCGGCGATGGCGCTATCCGCCGGTACCTTCTCGGTCAGACCGTTGATCGTTATTTCAATGACGTCTTTCATGGCTGCATCAAATGGTGGCACAAAGGGTGCAGTGGGGGTTACGCCGGGTACGGATAACTTTCCATTCGCCCCGGTCGGCCCGGATGATCAGCATCCTGTCCGCCATGGGTTCGCCGATGCCCAACAGCAACTTCAGTACCTCGGCACACTGCATCGAGGCCACCATCCCGACCACGGGAGCGACCGCTCCGACAGCACGGGCGGGTGCGTCATCACCGCTATCAGGAAAGAGGCATTCGAAGCACGCGCTTTTCCCGGGGAGGATCACGGTGAGCGAGCCTGAAAAGCCGCTGACGCCACCATAAATCATGGGGATGCCGAGTTTTACCGCCGCATGATTGACGGCCCTTCGGGCCGCCGGATTGTCCGTGGCGTCGACCACCAGGTTGCAGCCTGCGAGCAGATCTTCCGGGGCGCTGCAGATGTCCGTACAAACGGGATCGATTCGGCACAGGCCGTTTAGGGCCATGAGCCTTTCAGACGCCGCATCGGTTTTGATTTTCCCGATGTCGTCTTCGATATAGAGGATCTGCCGGTTCAGATCTGAAAGAGAGACCCTATCCTTGTCTGCCAGACGGAGCATCCCGACCCCCGCTGCTGCCAGATAAAGAGATGCCAGCGACCCCAGGCCGCCCAGCCCGGCAACCAGCACCCGGCTTCGGCTCAGTTCTTCCTGTCCTGTCTCACCGATTTCCGGGAGCATGATCTGTCGGGCGTATCGCTCCCTCTGCCCGGGCGTTAACATCTTTTCAGGCCTGTTCGCCAAGAAGGCGCGTCCGAAACATATCCATATGCCTGCACTAAGAATGACTCTCCATATTCAGCAACACCTTTAAATCGTTCGCCGTTTGAAGGGGATTTTCTTGAAAGATGTGAGGCAAGCGTCAGATAGGGCGTCGGAGAATACGGCCGGTTAAGAGGAGAGGGCCGCCGTGGGTGCCTGTATGAACGGCCAACGCATCTAATTTCCGTTTTTCCCAGACGCGCTCTTTTTAAGTGCCATGTACACCCTTTCGGGTGTCAGCGGGAGTTCCCATATCCGCACGCCCGTGGCATTGTAAACCGCATTCAAAATCGCCGGTATGGTCGGCATGATGGCGCCTTCTCCCACCTCCTTTGCACCGAACGGACCGTTCGGTTCGTCGCTTTCCACGATAATGGCGTCCACCGACGGCATGTCCAGGGAGGTGGGGATTTTGTATTCGCCGAGGTTGGCGTTCTGGATGCGGCCCCTTTCATCAAACTTAACTTCCTCGAACATGGCCTCTCCCAGCCCCATGGAGAGGGATCCCTGCATCTGCCCTTCCACCGACGTCCGATTGATGGCGAAGCCGCAGTCATGGGCGTCGGTCATCCGGTCCACTTTAATCTTTCCGGTTTCCATATCCACGCTCACTTGAACGACCTGCGCGGAGCATCCATAGGCCGGGGAGGTCCCCACTGCCGCACCTTTGAATTTTCCGCCGAGCTTTCCCGGCCGATACTGGCCTTTTCCCACGATGCTTCCCCTCGCCAGGTAGGCCATCCGCGCGGCCTCCCTGAAGGTGAGTTCTCCTTCCGAAGGCAGATTTCCCCAGCCCCTGTGCTCTTTAACGTATTTGATTTTGATCTCGTTGACGTCAGGGGTTTGGTTCTTGAATACAATCCGTCCATTCCGGATGTCCATATCATTCACGGGGATCTGAAGGATTTCGGAAAGCACCTCCAGGACCTGTTCTGTAGCGTCTTCCGCCGCGGCTTTCACGGCATGGCCGGTCATGAGGGTCTGCCTGCTGGAATAGGCGCCCAAATCCACACCGAATTCCGTGTCCCCGGAGGATATGGCGACATCCGCAAGGGGAATGCCCAGTGCCTCGGCCGCGATCATGGCCATGGTGGTATCGGAGCCCTGACCGATTTCCGCTGAAGCGGTATAGACGTGCGCGGTACCTCCGTCTTCGCTCAGTTTAACCGTGGCGGTGGCGTGGTAGGTCTCGGACCGATAGATGGGGTACCCGGCCCCGGATACAAAGAACCCGCAGGCCATGCCGATCCCGGTGCCTTTGGGGAGTTCGCCTTTCTTTTCCTGCCAACCTGAGCGGTCCCTCACGGCTTCGATGCATTCCTTCATGCCCAGGCTGCTCATGTTGAGATCGTTACAGGTGACGTCCCCTGCGGACATCATGTTTTTGAGCCTGAATTCAATGGGATCCATGTGGAGATCTTCTGCAATGACATCCAGTTGTTGTTCCCAGGCGGCCCGAGCCGCCACACCGCCATGTCCTCGCTGGGCCCCGCAGGCCGGTTTATTGGTATAGACCCGATATCCATCGTATTTCATGTTGGGCAGCTTGTACGGGCCTCCGAGGAGGGATCCGGCATAATAAACAGTGGCAATGCCGAAACTCGAATAGGCGCCCCCTTCCAGGTAGCATTCGTGTTTGAGGGCCATGAGGGTCCCGTCGTTTTTCACGCCGGTGGTGAGGGTATGGGTGAACTGATGACGGGCCCTCGAAAAAAGGAACACCTGCTCCCGATCATAGTTCATCTTGACGGGTTTCCGGGTTTTCATGGAAAGGAGGCATGCGACCAGTTCCATGGGGTTTGTCCCGGCTTTGGGGCCGAATCCGCCGCCCACATAAGGCTTTACCACCCGCACCTGGCCCACGGGGAGGTTCAGGACCATGGCAACGATGCGTTGCACGTAATGAGGGACCTGGGTGGAGGTATACAGGGTCAGGCGACCGGAGGGGTCGTAATCCGCCAGACAGCCGTTGGGTTCCAAAAATGCCGCATCCTGCCGCTTATTTTTGAATGTGTCGGTGCGGATCAGGTCGCATGACTGGAACGCCGCTTCTACATCGCCGAACTCCTGATGTACCTCGGCGCAAAGGTTTCCGGGATGGTTTTCATGAATGGCCGGCGCCCCTTCCGCCATGGCTTCTTCGGGTGTAAAAACGGCGGGCAATTCTTCATACGCCACCTTGATCAGGGAAACCGCTTCCATGGCCGTCTCAAGATCCACGGCGGCCACGGCGGCAATCTCGTCTCCCACATATCGAACCTTGTCCTTGCAGAAGAGGGTTTCATCATAGCGGGCAGGGCTGACGCCGTACTTGACTATCCCGGCGTCTTCAGCCGTCACCACCGATTTGACCCCCGGGAGTTTTTCTGCGGCCCGCGTGTCGATGTCCAAAATCCTCGCATGGGGAAGCGGACTCTGGAGAAGGGCGCCGTAGAGCATTCCCGGCATCCGCATGTCATCAACATATATGGCTCTTCCGGTGGCCTTGTCCGGTGCGTCCAGCCGGGGTGCCCGGCCGTTTATCACGTCGTATTCACTCATAATGGGTCTCGCCGTGGTTCTTTGGAATGTTTAGGGGGTGGCGTTGGGGTCCTTGACGCTCTGGATCGCCTCCACGATCTTCTGATAGCCGGTGCAACGGCAGAGATTTCCGGATATGGCCGTGCGAATCTCCGACGCCTCAGGAGCGGGGTTTTCATCCAGTAGGCTTTTGGCGGAAAGGATCATGCCGGAAGTACAAAAACCGCACTGGATGGCCCCCTTGTCTACGAAAGCCTTTTGGATGGGATGCAGTCCTTGGTCCGATTCAAGCCCTTCAATGGTCAGGACCTCCCTGCCGTCGGCCTGGACCGCCAGAACCAGGCAGGAGTTGATCGGCTTTCCGTCCAGGATGACGGTACAAGTGCCACACTCTCCCACTTCACACCCCTTCTTTGTGCCGGTCAGCCCGATTTCTTCCCGGATCATATCCGCCAATGTTTGATTCGGTTTTACGGCGATCTCGTATTCCTTGTCATTCAGCTTCAGATGTATGAGTTTTTTCATCCTCATCTCCTATTCGTCGGCCGTGGCGCTGTTGAGGGCCTTGCTCAGGGCTCTTTTGGTCAGCACCTGGACCATGTCCCGCCGGTATTCGGCCGAACCCCTGAAATCGTCGATGGGGGTGCAGTCTCGGGCGGCAGCCGCACCTGCGTCGGCAAAAACCGACTCTGACGGCCGCTGTCCCGCCAGGACACGTTCGGCTGATGGGGCCCGGATCGGCGTGGGCCCCACCGATCCCAAGACAACCCGTGCCGATTTGATGGGACCGTTTTCCCCGTCAAGGGAAATGAAGGCGGCCACATTTACGAGACTGATTTCCAGCGTCTCTCTGACCCCCAACTTCATGTAGCCGGCGCCGGAGGGTCCTTCGGGTATGTCCATCTCGATGCGGGTGAGGATTTCACTCCGCCCCATGACGGTTTTCCCTGGACCGGTAAAAAACTCGTTTAGATCAATGGAACGTTCGCCCGAGATCGATGCACAGACTACCCGGGCTCCGTATGCCATGAGGGAAGGCGGGAGATCCGCAGCCGGTCGGGCAGAAACGACATTTCCGCCGATGGTGGCCAGGTTTCGGATCAGGGGGGAGCCAAGCACACCGGCCCCTTGGGCCAGGGCGCCGAAGATGCTCCGGATCGAATCTGAATGGACCAGTTGAGCGGCCGTCACGCATGGCCCGATCTTCAACGACCCACTTTCGCGTGAGATATCCGTCAGATGATCAATCTTTGCCAGAGATATCACATGATCCGGCCGGATCAGACGTTTCTTCATGTTGACGAGAAGATCGGTTCCTCCGGCCAAGAGGGAGGCCGTTTCATCGAAGCGGTCCAGCATCTCACACGCTTCAGGCAGCGTGGACGGTTCATGAAACTCGAATTCGGGCAACAGCACGTTGGCGTTCTCCGATTGGTTTGTTATCGGTCATGTACTCACGGGGCTCTATTCGAGGAAAAAAGTCCTTTCTCGTTGGGATGTCAGAGAGGGTTTCCCCATGAGCGGTGCCTCAAAGTGCCTCTTTTGTTTAAGTGGAGACAGCGAAAATTCCCATGCATCCGGCGAAGGCGATGTATCGATGATTTCCAAATAATAACAAAACAATACCCAACACCAACAAAAGCCACATGTCAGGTTCGATATAGGTCATAGGGAAAGCGTTGTCAACCCGAACTTTATTTTCCGAAAGGGCATTTGGGAAACGTACACGTCTTGCATCCGAGGCAAAAGGCCCCATTGCCCATTTTGGCCAGATCGGTGCGGGTAATGTCGACACCCGCCAGTATTCTGGGAAGCAAGAGATCCAGACTGGTGGTTTTGAAATAGAGGGCGCAGGCAGGAACGCCGATGACTTGTATCGGACCTATCTTGGCGATGAGGGTCATCGCCCCGGGCAGTATGGGCGCGCCGTACACCATATCCGTAGCCCCCGCCAGCGTGAGGGCCTGACGCGTGACATCGTCCGGGTCCACCGAAAGCCCTGCTGTGGTTACCAAAAAATCGGTCCCGGCGTCCACCAGCGTTTTGATGCCGCCACATATGGCATCAATCTCGTCCGGAACAATGAGCGATTGGACCACCCCGCACCCGAGTTTCCGAACCTTATCCGTAATGATGGGCGCGAATTTGTCTTTCACCAATCCCTGGAACACTTCGGTGCCGGTGACCAGTATGCCCACCTTTGCCCGGCGTAAGGGCAACACGTTCAAGATCGGTTCATCCCCGAGTGCGGCCAGTGCTTTTTCGAAATCTTGTTTAGGAAGGAACAAGGGTATGGCCCTGGAACCGGCGATTAATGTGTCCTTGTTCACTACGGAATAATTCTGGCGGGCGGCGCACATGACCCCTGGGACGAGATTGAAGCTCTCCAGCCGTTTTTCGTCCACAATCAAAAGGCCCTCGCGGGCGGCCTCGAAATTGACTTTGCCTTCACTCGGCCGATCATCAAATCTCACTCCCCGCCCGCACATGGCACGTCCGAAGGCAAGGGCCGCATCGTCTTCATGAATCCATCCGGGACCAGGGATGGACTTGACAGCTCCTGCATATCCCTCCATCCGCGGCTGGATAGGGTTCCTTGCATATGGGGCACGTCGCAATGCTTCCCCGACTGTTTCTCTTAAGGAGACCCGGCTTTATGGTAACCGGTTGACATCCGTATATGCCGTAGCCTGCCGCACGGATTTGATTCCGGAGGCGTTCCGAATCCTGTTCTTTCTTGGGGACACGTTTGAACAGCCAGTTTTTGATTTCCATCCAGGGGTCCAGCTTCGCGGGATCAACAAAGACCCGGACGCCGGCGCCGTTGATTTTTTCGTAAAGGGTGAGTGCGTAGCGGCCGAAGTTCAATACCCTCATCCAGCCGTTACCCACTGTGCTGGGGGTCAGCAGCTGGATGGCGTCGGGAAGACATTTGGGAGTTTCACAGATCGCGTCAAACAGGTCTCCCTCCGGAAGATTCTGGAGGGCCAGGTTTACCATGATTCCACCCACGAGCACGCCCGGGGCGGGGAAACCGTGGAAGGATTCAACCAACGAAGCAAATTCATCGAATGTGTAAGGGCCGATATTCATCATCCAATTACGCTGATAGTTGGGTGTTATGCGTCTTCTTTCTTGAGACCTTTGAAAGACGCCCCCTTTTGGCCAATCTCGGCGTCAGGCTTAAATTTCAATCCTCGAAATATCGTGTATATTCCTGCGGTTTAAATTTTCGTCCTTCTTGAGCTAAACCAAAATTGAACATTTTTCAAAGGTCTCTTCTTATGAATTTTTGGCAGTGTTTAGGGGTTCGCGGGTGGCACGGGGCGTGAAGGGTCTTGACACGGAACTGGGAAAGCCTTCGTCACACCGAGAAAACCTTTTAACGCATATAGGTCATGATGGGGGATTTGTCAACTTGGAATCAGGTCATGGTGAAAACCGAGAGGGGGCTCCCCATGATTTTGTTGCTCTGTCAGACCCCATGTCTGAGGGCGATCTTTTCGAACATGTTCACCAGTCCTGCCGTGAGGGTGTAGATGGACTGAGTCGGGAGGTTGTCCTGGGCCGTGACATCGAAGAATAGGGTGAGGTCGGATGCCAAACCGTCTTCCGGTTTCCAGTAACAGATGAGGATGGGGACTTTGGGTAAGGGATGGAGCACCAGGGAGATATCCGATTCATAGTGCCTTTCCACCTGTCTTCCATTGAAAATGTTGAGCATGTCTTCAAAAAGACCGGTGTAGGTGTCGGCGACTTTTTTTAGGGGTTTTTCACACCGCTGCTGGAAGAGTCCGTACCACGCCATGCCGCCTTCGAGTTCTCTGAACGCAATCCATTCCCCTTTAGGGGTCTTGCCCGCACTGTGAAGGATATAGTTCAGGACCGGGATAACCACCCAGGGGTTCACATGGATGTCGGAGTAAAGATTTCCAGCGGAATCGATGCTGAAATCCTTGCCGAGAATTTTCAGGGTCAGCCGGTTTTGAGTCCATCGGCCGCCGATCCGTTCGGCCGCTGAAGCAAGGTCTGTCTGGGCCACCTGTGCTTTCAGCTGTTCCACGGCCTCCATCATGTCTTGGCCCACGCTTTTCCGTTTTTTGGCTTTGCCCTCGTATTGGTCGAGGACCTCCTTTTCAAGGTGGGTGCATTCGCTCAGTTGCTTTTCGCCTTTGAACACGGCCGAGGCAAAGGCCAGACAGGTGGACTCGCCGCATTCTCTGCAATTTGATTTATCCAGTAGTTTCAGTATATCCACCACATTATTCAGTTCCGCCAGTGAGATCTCCTTTCTTGGTCAACCAGATGAAACAAACGGGGTGTGTGCGTTTTGGTGTCGGGATTAAAAATGTCTGAGAGGGGGATGGAGGGTCATTGCGCCTTTCCGGCGCTTCGGGTTTCAAATTTGGCCAGGCGAGAACAGAGTTCCACGGCCATTGAAAAGATGATATCCAGCGCCAGATGATGTTTAATGCTCTTGTCAAAGAGAAGCTTTGCCTCGGCCGGAAATTCATCATCCCCCTTCCACAACAATACGGCCACGGGTATGCGCGGCGCGATTTTGAAGACATAGGCCTTGTCCGCCATATGAAGCGGCGTGCCGTCCAGTTGCTCACACGCATCGGCAAATCCGTTCATATCATTCCCGTATCGCTTCTCGATTAAATAAACGGGTACGGCGTGGGGTCCGCGAAAAAACGTGGCCCCGCCGGGGATATCTTTCACGGATATCCATTCTTTTGTGATGGGCCTCTCCTGCGAGGTCAACAGGTAGTGAACCACAAAAAGGCTCAGAAACGTATCGGTCACCGGCGTGTTATCCGAAAGACGCACAATACACGCCTCTGCAGGATAGACGCCGTAATTTGCTCCCCATATGGAGAGGGTATATCGCTCCGTATCGGTCTCATACCCGCACAAGGCACGGGTGCAGACTTCCTGAGGGTCCATTTCCGCCAGATCCTGGAAATGACAGGCATCGATGCCCTTTGTCATTATATGCGCTCCGTCGGCTGTCCGAGGTTCGTTGTATGATGCGGT
>JARRPY010000011.1:0-23166 GCA_037382425.1 Deltaproteobacteria bacterium | reverse complement strand
TCAGAGGGTTGGTGATGCTGTGCCTGATCCTCGGCATTGGGGTGGCGGGATACATGTATATAGAGGGCTGGACGCCGTTTGAATCCCTCTATATGACGGTCATTACCATTACCACCGTGGGGTTCAGAGAACTGAGGGAAGTGTCTGAGGCCGGGAGGGTGTTTACCGTAGCGCTCATTTTCATGGGGATGGGCGTCATGGCGTATACCGTGGGAGCCGTCGCCCAGATGATGGTTGAAACCCAGGTATCGTCCATTTTGGGGAGGCGGAAATTGACCAAAGAGCTGAAAAAGATCAAGAATCATTAT
Organism: Deltaproteobacteria bacterium; assembly: GCA_037382425.1. Lineage (GTDB taxonomy): Bacteria > Desulfobacterota > DSM-4660 > Desulfatiglandales > Desulfatiglandaceae > JAIPDZ01. Next base: position 22,858 of record JARRPY010000011.1, on the reverse strand, counting down.
ATCGTCTGCGGATACGGGCGGATCGGGAGCATCATTGCACGGGAACTCAACGCCAACCAGATCCCGGTGGTAATTATTGATGGGGATGCACAACTGGAGGAACGCATGGTAGAAATAGGCGTCCCCTACATCATCGCCGATGCCACCAATGAAGACATCCTCATGGAGGCGGGAATCGAGCGTGCCAAGGGCCTGGTGACAGTGGTCCATTCGGATGCGGATAATCTTTTTATTACCATGACCGCCCGTGGACTCAAACCCGATCTTTTCATTTTGTCCCGGACCGATACCGAAGCCAGCGAGCGAAAACTGCTACGCGCGGGAGCCAACCGCGTGGTGAGGCCCTATCTTATCGGTGGTCTCAGGATGGTCCACACGATCATACGACCCGCAGTCATTGATTTTATCGATTTTACCATGCAGGACAAAAATATCGAATTGAAGATGGAAGAGTTGCGCGTGGATGAACGCTCACGGCTCAACGGTGTCAGTCTCCTGGACTCGGGGATCCGGCAGGAAATGAACGTCATTATTGTGGCCATTCGTAATAGGAAGGGGGAAATGACATTCAATCCCGCATCAGACGCCCGGATTAGTGCAGGGGAAACGCTGATTGCACTCGGTCCTAAATTGGACCTGAAGCAATTGGAGAAGATCCTTTCAGGCGGATGAAACATGAGACTCCTGGAAAATTCGCTGGGCCTTTTTGAGGGCCTGCGGGGTATCGATTCCCATGACTTCTTCGGGGCTGTCGGCGACCAGGAAGCCGACGGATCGACCCGATTGATGAAGGGGTTCAATCACATCGGTGATAAAATACTCTTCCACATGGCAGACCCTGCCGTCGATGGTTTTTCTGACGCGATGAGGCGTTGAGGCGAGAACCTCGAGGATTTGATCGAGGACCTCTTTCCGAAGGGCGTAGATGCCCGAGTTACAGATTGACAGGGTATTTTGTCTGTCTTTCGCCATACGGTGCCAATATTCCCATTCGATAATGCGTTTGACCTCTTTCCCGTCTGTTTCGAGTAGGCCGTATCTTCCCTTGGATTCCGGGCGAAAACCGAGCACGGTAAGATGGTGCGGGATTAGGGTACGAAGCAGCGTCTCGTATGTTTCTCGTTTGACAAAGGGCACGTCACCCATGGCAATGAGAAAATGGTCAACATTTGCTTTTTCCAGGAAGGGACGTGCCGCAAGGAGCGCGCCGCCGGTGCCGTTGAGCTCGGGTTGCTCACAATAGGACACGCCGAGACCGGACGTCGCGGCCATGACATCCGCCTTACGATAATGAACGACCACCCCTTTTGGGCCCGGTGGGAGGCTTTGAAGGATTTCGATGAGTATGGGATGTGCCCCTTGATAGGGGCCGTTTTCCGGAATGAGGGGGAGAAGCGTCTTATTCCCCTCATACCCTTCCATGCGGCTTCCCCTGCCGGCGGCGAAGACAAGCGATGCGGTGATGGGCATTTGGGCGTTACCTCCGGGCATATTCTTTTTGGTTGACGAATCGTATTTTGCCTGTTAAGAGGACTGAAGCGGTCTGAAATAGACCCCTTTCTTAAATGAATGCTTAACCCTTTACGACGCCCAGCGGCCTCAGGCGGGCAACCTTATTGGCCAGTCCGGCCCCTTGAACCGACTCAATGACCTCTGAAACGGATTTATAGGCCTCGGGCATTTCCTCTTTAAGGGTTCGTTTCCCTCTGGATTGAACAACGATACCACTGTCTGCTAATTCACGACGGATGTCGCGGCCCTTGGCTTTTTTGATGGCCTGGTTGCGGCTCAGGACCCGGCCCGCCCCATGGCAGCAGGAACCGAAGCTTTGTTTTACGGCGCCATGAGTCCCTGCGAGAACGTATGAATAACTTCCCATGTCCCCCGGAATGAGCACGGGCTGGCCGGAGTGCCGGTACTCCTTCGGAAGGAGGGGGTGACCCGGTGGAAGGGCCCGAGTGGCCCCTTTTCGATGAACACAGAGCATCATTTCACTGCCATTGACGCGGTGGACTTCTTTTTTGGCGATGTTGTGGCACACATCATACACGAGCCTCATTCCCATTTCCCGAGGGGTTAAGGAAAGGGTGGCCATGATACTCTGTTGAGTCCAGTGCATCAAAATTTGCCGGTTGGCCCAGGCATAATTGGCGGCACAGGCCATAGCGGACAGGTAGCGATTGGCCAATTCGGAAGACAGTGGCGCGTAGATCAATTGCCTGTCCGGCAGCGACGCATATCGACTGTCGGTGGACGTCCGTTTGGTCATCTCTTTTAAAAAGTCATCGCAGATCTGATGACCGAATCCACGGGAGCCGGAGTGAATAAGTACGGCGAACTGACCTTCAAAAAGATGAAACGTTTCCGCTTTCTGGGAATCAAATATGTGATCGACCACCTGAAGTTCGAGGAAGTGATTCCCGGAACCGAGGGTGCCTAACTGGTCCCTGCCCCGCGTCATGGCGCGTTCACTCAATGCCGACGGATCCGCGCCGGGGATGGTGCCGCCATCCTCCGTTCTTTCGAGGTCACCGGCCGTTCCGAGCCCTTTTTTGACGGCCCAGGCAGCCCCCTGTACGGCAACCTGCGCTTCTTCCTTGTTTGAGAGGCGGATGTTGCCGCTCGAACCGACGCCGCAGGGGATGTCCCTGAAGAGCCCCTGTACCAGGTCTGTGACGAAAGGCCGTATATCATTGGCGTCGAGTTGGGTGGTCATAAGCCGGCACCCGCAGTTGATGTCGTATCCCACGCCTCCTGGTGAGACGATGCCTTCGTGAGGATCAAAGGCTGCCACGCCGCCGATGGGAAAACCATAGCCCCAATGCATATCGGGCATGGCCAACGCGTGGCCCACAATGCCGGGCAACATGGCGACGTTTGCCACCTGGGTGAGGCAGGGATCATTTCCGATGGATTTGATCAGTTTTTCGTTGGAAAAGAGCATTCCGGGAACCCGCATGGCGCCCGTTTTGGGAATGAGCCAGCGATAGTCATCCAATTGTTTTAGTTCGATTTTCATCACATAAGGATTTATAAAAGGGTTAGACGTCGAAGAATATTTTTGCCTGCCACTCGGTACCCTTCGGGCTGACATCGATCTGATGATAGGTCACCGCCTTGATTTCGTTTCGTACCTCTTGTTCATCGGGGTTATATGTCGCCACGTGCAGGGTGGCATCGAGATTCGACGGGCCAATGGACTTAAGCGTGGCCCGGGTGACCACCCGGCGCTCACCCATGAAGAGATAGAGGATCTCGCTCAACCACCGCACCATGAGATCGTTGAGATCTTCAGCCTTCACCGAAATGGAGAGCTCATCCGTTTCTTCGAGCCGCCGTGGTTCGAGGAGAATCTCCATCATTGCTGTTGCGGCGTTCTCAAAAAGGTCCGCCATGTTCCTGCCGTAGACCAGGATGCCCAGATCCGCGGTATGGTTTATCGTCGAATAGATGTGTTTATTTAAGGCCATGAAAAAAGCTTAACCCCTGGTGTTTGACTTGTCAAAACTTTGTTTTCTCATATGGAGGAAGGCTTAGAATGCATTGTGTATTTTGTGGTAAGGCGCTGAAGTTGGATGGAAAGGTGATGCGGAATGATACCTGCCCTCACTGCAACCGGGACCTCAGATGTTGCAAACAGTGTAAATTTTATGACCGAAATGCCTACAATGACTGCAAAGAGGTCATGGCGGAACGAATCGTGGACAAAGAGCGAGCCAATTTCTGCGAATATTTTGTCATGAAAGGCGCCTCCTCAGGAAAGGGGAGAACCTCAGAGGCAAAGGCTGCCCTGGAAGCACTGTTCAGCAGATAACCAACAATCTCCGTGGTGTGATTGTGGAGGGTCTGGCCGCCGATGAGCCCACGGGTGGCTGCTCCCGATAAACGATGCCAACCGTTTGACCCAAATGACTTCAGAGGTTAGGGACAACGCGACCTCCGAATGCACGCCATGAGGGCCGTGATCTTCTTCCCGTTTCCCCTCAATGAGATGACAAAAGCGCAAGGCGCCTTGCCCGATTCTTGGATATACCCTGCGCGCGTGTGGATGCCGCTCAGGGTGCCTGTCTTGTAATAGAGTCCATTTTCCTCGGTCAATAGATATCGGTAGGGTTTGAAGTGATTGAGTATGGTCAGCATGTCCACAGCGGTGAGACGATTTTCCCTCGAAAGGCCGGATCCTTCCGTTATACGGACCCCATTGATTGAAAGCGTTTTTTCCAGGTATTGCCGCGTGGCGCGTATTCCTTTTTTGAGCGTTCCGGGCGCACCGTAAACCCGTGCCCCTACGGTGATAAAAATCTGATTGGCAATAAAGTTGTTTGAAAACTTAAGCATTTTCCTTAGCGCCGTCTCGAGGGTAAATCTCGAATGGTAAGTGTAAACGTTGGCATCTTCCCGGGTCACCCGGCCAAAACGAATCTGTCCGCTGTTTTTCACCCCTTTTTGGGAGAGGAAATAAAGGAGAAGCTCTCCGGCGTATCGTGCCGCGTCGTGTCCGTTGTGCGTAAAGACATGGCGCCCCTTTTTTAGATGCAGTGAAGCGATCTTTCTCCGAGCAAGTGATGTCAGCGGTGTTTGCGACTCTGAGGAAACCGGCTTGCCCGTTCTCGTTCGATGAAAGCAGACGGTATTGAAATTTGCACAGAGTGCCCCCACCGGGGCGTCATAGGGATTGGTGGACATCCCTTGTCCGGGGATGTGGATGCCCGAGGCAAAATAACTGGTATCGATGATGAGGTCTTTGAAATCCACAAGCTTCTTGGACAGCGTATCGCTGATCTCCAAGATGATTTCTGAGATGAAGAGCGGGTCTCCAAAGCCTTTGACCTTCAGATTTCCCTTCTTGTCCGTGTAAAATGCCGTCTTAAATCGATAGGCGGGCCCCAGATAATGAAGTGCGGTCGCGGCGGTGAGGATTTTCAAGATGGATGCGGGAATAAAAGGCTCGGTCGCGTTTTTCTCAAAAACAATGTCGCCTGACGGATCGGCCACGGCCAGGGCATCCCCGGACGTGATGTGCCTAAGGCACGGATGTGTCGTCCTATCGGCCCGGGCGGAGGAGGCAGTGGAAATTTCACCGAGGAGCAGAAAAAAGGCCATGACAAGGACAAATATGCGGCGGAGTATGGAAGGGAGGTGAGGCCGTACGACCGCAGGACAGGGTCGCCCTGAGCGAAGATGCCCCGGTAGGGGATTAGGCGGTTTCATCTTGGGCTTCGGGAACCGCTTCTCCAACAGCTGCGGGACCCTCCGGGAGCGGGCGATTTAAATGATCTTCAATAAAATCGATCTGTTCGGTGAGCGGTTTTCTTCTGTCCACAAAGATGTGGTACCCTCCGTTTACCCAACAGATCCCGCCCTTGAGTTTAAGCCCGGCCGCTTCCAAGAGATCGTAGTGAATCTGGACGCCTTTTTCCGCGGCTTTTGCTTCAAGCGCCGAGCGTTTTTCCTCGAGTCTTGGGGATCCAGTCTGTTTTCTTCTTTTGCTTCTCATGGGTTGCCGACCCTGCATGACCGGTGGATGGTTTGAGCCACAAGCGTGTTTTCAAACGGGGTTAACTGGTTCTGTCTCTTACAAATGACCCTGTTTTCGCGGCGGTTGACACTTGAGGGATCATAAAGTATAGCATCCCTCAAATCAAGCATGACCGAGCGATTTTAAGAGAGGGTTTCCGCCCTCGCTCCAAACAGAGGAGGTTCCTAATTGCCCACATATTTTGGATCCATAGAGGACGTAATGGAAAAGCTGTCAGGGGCCGATTATATCGCAGACCGGGCCCTGGCCACCGTGCTTTACCTGGCTAACCGGCTCGAGAAGCCGATTTTTCTTGAAGGGGAGCCGGGCGTGGGAAAGACCGAGGTGGGCCTTGTGATGGCCAGGCTCTTTGATGTGCCCCTCATCCGTCTCCAATGTTACGAAGGTCTGGACGCGGCCACGGCCCTCTATGAGTGGAATTACCCTAAGCAACTGCTGCATATCAAGCTCGAGGAGACTGGGGAACATGATCAGAAGCAGATCGAAAAGATTATTTATGGCCAGGACTTCCTGATCAAACGCCCCCTGCTCGAAGCCATCTTGCGTTCCAAGGAAAAGACGCCGGTGCTTCTCATCGATGAGATCGACCGAGCGGACGAAGAGTTCGAGGCCTTTTTGCTGGAGGTGCTTTCGGATTTTCAGATTACCATCCCTGAGATGGGAACCATCACCGCCAGTAAAAGACCCATGGTGGTGGTGACCTCCAACAGAACCCGCGACGTTCACGATGCCCTCAAACGCCGGTGCCTGTATCACTGGATAGAATACCCTTCCTTCGAAAAAGAATACCGAATTGTCATGGCCAAGATTCCCGGGATCGAAGAACACCTCGCCACCCAGATCATCCAGTTCATCCAGAAGCTTCGGGAAGAAGATCTTCTGAAAAAGCCGGGGGTTTCCGAGACCCTGGACTGGGCGAGGGCCCTGGTGGCCCTTCACGAAGATCACCTGGATGATGCGGTGATTTCAGATACGCTGGGATGTATTTTAAAATACCAGGAAGATATCCGTCGCTTCCGCGAGGGACTTGAAGCAGGCGGGACGGGATCCTCTGATTAAGAAAACCCTCGCTGAAGACCCAGGGGACCGCCTGATGAACGAGTCGTTGCGTGTACACAACCAGAGCCTGGCGGGCGCCGTCATTCGATTTGCCCATTTTTTAAAGAGCCGGGGATTTCGGGTGTTTCAGAGCGATGTCCAGCAGGCCCTAGAGGCCCTGAAAATAATTTCTCTGGAGGAAAAGCGGGATTTTTACCATGTACTCCGGGCCACTTTTGTCTCAACAGACTTGGAGTGGGTGCAGTTCGATGACCTGTTTCACCGGTTCTGGGACCAGACACCCGATGAGACGGTAAGCCAGGATGTGCCGGTCGGTATAGCTGACGCGGATGAGAAGCCGGATTCGCCGTCAGAGATGTCTCGGCACCCGGAAGTGTCTCAAACCTCGCCCACGCAGGAAACGGAGCAGAGGGAATGGCTGGAAGGGGTGGCCTACAGCCCGGTGGCGCGGGTGGAAAGGAAGGCGTTTTCAGAGCTCCTCAACGAAGATATCCAGGTGGCGCAACTCGCGCTCAAGAAAATGATCCACCCTTTTCGGGCCAGTGCGACCCGACGCTTTAGATCCAGCCACGGTGGGACGGATATCGACTTTCGCCGCACCCTGAGTGCCAGCCGCAAGACAATGGGGGTGCCTTTTGAGCTTTTTTATAAGCGCAGAAAAAAACGGCTCAAACGGCTCGTTATACTGGCCGATGTGAGCGGCTCGATGGATCGGCATGCCCGGTTTGTGATGCCGTTTTTATTGGGCATCAGGGGGATCGGTGCCCGAACAGAGGTCTTTGTATTCTCCACCGCCATGTTCCGAATCACCTCCATTGTCAGGCATTTGGAAGTGGACAAGGCGCTTGAGAGAATGGCTGCAGAGGTGCCGGAGTGGTCGGGCGGGACGCGAATCGGCTATTCTCTCATGCAGTTTAACCGGGGTGAGGGCGCCCGATTTCTCAATACCAGGAGTGTGGTGGTGCTGCTGAGCGACGGGTGGGATCTGGGAGGTAAGGCGATATTGAAACGGGAAATGGCCCACATGAGCAGCAAGGTCCACGCCATTGTGTGGCTCAATCCACTGGCCGCTGATCCGGACTATGAGCCCTTGGTCCAGGGGATGACCGCTGCGCTGCCTTATATCGATTACCTACTTCCCGCCGACAGTCTGAACAGCCTAAAAAAGGTGGGCCGGGTGTTGTCCAGGCTGATGGTTCATTGAGTGCCGCTTTCATCGATCATCTTCACCCCTTCGGGAAGATCGAGCTTGAAAAACCCATCAGGAAACGCCGTTTTCTCTTTGAGGTTTTTGAGGTGAAATACGGTCATCCCTCCCATCATGTTGTAGATCCGAACCTCGGCGATCTCATAAGCGGGCGTTACCGTGAGCCGGATGCGATCCACCTCCTGCCACGGCGGATCGGGGATGAGTTCGATATGGTAGCGCTTCTGATCGTTCGTGTTTTCTAAAACGACCTGAAAATTGTCTTCGATCTTGGCCAGGCCCCTGAATATGTCACTCAAGAGCTTGAGTTCCCTGCCGAACTCACTGGCGGCATATCGGTAGGCCTTCTGTTTACGCGGAATGTACCACCAAAGCGAATTTCCGTCTGTGATTAGGGTTTCCGCCGCGGGTTTTTCCTGCTCAAGGCGAAGGAAATGGGGCGGCTTGAAGTAGATATGACCGGATGCCTGGTCTCCACTGGCTTTTTTACCCAGCATGCTCATGGTCCGGGTGATGACCTCGCGTCGGTATTCGAGAGAGAGTCCCTTGAGATCTCCGTATGTCCCCCGGATGCCTGCCAATATGTCGGACAGTTTCGTGTCGGCCACGGCAGATCCGTGGAATGAAAGGCATGCGATGATCAGGAAAACAGAGCGTCTCATTTTTTTCATCATCCCCCTTTTCTACTGAAGACCTCCCGTGGCCTGACCCCATCCGACGGACCGACAATGCCGTCGCGCTCCATGGCTTCGATCATTCGGGCGGCCCGGTTGTATCCCACGCGCAGTTTGCGCTGAAGCATGGAAATGGATGCCTGGCCGGTCCTGGCCACCACATCAATGGCCTCATCATACTTTTCATCCCGCTCCATATCTTCATCTTCTTGGCCTTCTTCCCTGGCGATCTCCGAAAGAATGGTATCGTCATAATCGGGTTTTTGCTGTTTTTTCAGGAAATCAGTGACACTCTTTATCTCCTCGTCAGAGAGGTATGCCCCGTGAATTCGCATGATCTGACCCACTCCGGGTGGCATGAAGAGCATGTCCCCGTCGCCCAGGAGGTGTTCCGCACCGATGGTGTCCAAAATGGTCCTGGAATCGACCCGCGAGGAGACCTGAAAGGAAAGCCGTGTGGGAAAATTAGCCTTGATGATACCGGTAAGGACGTTCACCGACGGACGCTGCGTGGCGATGATCAGGTGAATCCCGGCTGCACGCGCCATTTGGGCCAGACGCGTGATGGACTCTTCCACCTCCTTGGTGGAGACCATCATCAGATCCGCCAGTTCGTCGATGACAATGATGATGTATGGCAGCGTCTTATCCGTGCCACGGGAGGTATCCGGCTCAGCCGGAGGGGTTTCCTTGACCACCTTGCGGTTGTAGGTTTCGATGTTTCTCACGCCGCGGTCCGACATGAGCATGTATCGCCGCTCCATTTCGTCCACGGCCCACTTGAGCGCCCGGGTGGCATCCTTGGGCTGGGTGACCACCGGGTGAAGGAGGTGGGGGATATCTTGATACACGGAGAGTTCGATTCTCTTGGGATCCACCATAAGCAAGCGGACCATATCCGGGGACAGTTTGAAGAGAATACTCTGAATCATGGTATTGATGGAGACGCTCTTCCCGGTTCCCGTGGCCCCGGCGATCAGAAGATGGGGCATTTTTGCCAGGTCCGCAACCACTGCGTTCCCGGTGATATCCTTACCCAGCGCGATGGGCAGTTTGTGCTTGGATTGTTTGTAGGCAGAACTGGTGAGGATCTCCTTGAAGAAGACCATTTCCCGTTGGTTATTGGGTATTTCGATTCCGATGGCCGCTTTCCCTTTGATGGGCGCCACGATCCGAATACTGGGGGCCCTGAGGGTCAGGGCCAGGTCATCGGAAAGGCCGGCCACTTTGCTGATTTTGACCCCGGGGGCCGGTTTGTATTCGTACATGGTAATGACCGGACCCGGGAGGATCTCCAGCACTTCTCCTTCCACTCCGAAGTCCGATAACATTTTCTCCAGACGGCGGGCGTTCATTTCCAGGCTTTCGTTGTGGATCTTCTTGTTCTCTTTTTCCGGCGGATCCTTTAGGAGATCCAGTGGGGGGAGCTTGAATGATCCCGCCACATTCATGAAGGAAAACAATTCCTGCTCAGGCGATGCCGGCTTATCCGGCGGCGGCTTTACAATGTTGACCTTGGGCCTTGATTTAAGCTTGCTGCGGGCGATGGTGGTCCTGCGGGCCCGGTTTTTCCGCTCTCTTTTCTTGGTCATGATATCCTGGAGTTTCCGCCATATGCCGAGACCCCACAGCCCGATTTTGGAAAAGAGCCACCCCAGGGAAAAGTGGGTCAATATCATCAGAGAGATGAGAAAAATGGTCAAGAGGATGGCATAGGCCCCGAAATAGTTGAGCAATTTTTCGGTGTATCCGGCCAGGAGCAGGCCCAGCAGGCCGCCGGGTGCCATGTCCCCTCCGTTATAGTGAAGTGCCGTACCGCATTGCAGGGCCAGAAGGGCGGAAAAAGACGCCAGCATGGCGAGTGCTGCCAGAATGCTTTTGATAGGCGACGTGAGCGGGTGTCCTTGAAAGGCCAAAATGCAGAGGATGAGGAAGATGACAGGGAACCAGAACGCAGAGAACCCAATGGTGTCGAACAGGGCACCGGCCAGGTGGGCCCCGACGACGCCCAGGAGATTTCTTGACGCCCCCAACGCGCCGGTGGTGTTCCAGAAAAGCCTGTCCAGGGGTGAATAGGAAAGAAGGCTTCCACCGACGATGATGGCTGCGAGGAGAAGGATGAGCGCCAGGATCTCTTTTCGTATGGAATGCGGGGCTTTCCCCGGTGATGTGTTCCCCTCTTTTTTAGCGGACGGCTTTTGCGTCTTGTTTCCTTTCTGTTTGCTCATGCGCTGTTTTCGCTCAGATGGTAATAATGACGGGTATAATCAGCGGTCGCTTTTCGATGATGTGGTAAAAATACCGTTTGAGTTTCCGCTGAATCGTGGCTTCCAATTCGGATGTATCAATGGGGAATGGCTTTTCGGTATCGTTGAGGATATCTGAGACCATCCCTTCTGCGTCGTCGAGGATGGAGCGGCTGCCGTCTTCAAACACGAATCCCCGGGTGATGAATTCCGGCCCGAAGATGGTCTCTCCTCGATTCTCGTCCAAGGCCAGCAGGACCACCACCATGCCGTGCCCACTGAGTCGTCTGCGGTCTCTCAGCACGGTGTCCCCCACGTCGCCTACCCCTTTCCCGTCCACTAAAATGCGGCCTGTTGAAACGGTCCCCTCCCTGTGGAGGGTTCCTTTATCAAAGCAGATAACGTCTCCGTCCTGGCCAATGATGACGTTTGCTTCCGGCATGCCCATCTCCAAGGCGATCTGTGCGTGGTTCACCAGGTGCCGATACTCTCCGTGGACAGGCATAAAATATGTGGGCTTGACGATGTCCAGCATGAGCTTGAGTTCTTCTCTCTTGGCGTGTCCGGACGTATGAATATCCGAAACCTTTTCATATACCACCCGTGCCCCGAGCCGATAGAGCCGATTGATGATCGACGCAATGGCCTTTTCATTGCCGGGAATAAAGCGGGACGAAAGGATGACCGTATCCCCTTTCTGGATTTCAATCCCCTTATGGGTTCGCTTGGCCATCCGGGTCAGCGCGGACATGGGCTCGCCCTGGCTTCCGGTGGTGATAATGGTGATCTCATCGTCCGGGAATTGGGCAATCTGCTTTTCTGTAATCTCGGTCCCCTCGGGGATATGGATAAAGCCTTCCTCTTTTGCGATTCCCACATTGGTGATCATGCTCTTGCCGTTGAAGACCACCTTGCGCCCAGAGGCGACCGCGAGGGAGATGGCCTGCTGAATGCGGGAGATATTGGAAGCGAAACTGGCGACGATGAGCCGTCCCTGACAGGTATCGAACAGTTCGGCCAGGGTCTTTTTAACATCCTTTTCGCTCATGGTAAACCCTTCCTTCTCTGCATTGGTCGAATCAGAGAAGAAGGCCAGGACCCCCTGGTCCCCATAATGGGCAAAACGGTTCAGATCCGTGGGCCTGGAATAGACGGGGGTGGCGTCAATACGGAAATCGCCTGAATGGATAATGAGGCCCTCGGGCGACTGTATGGCCAACCCCACCCCATCCACGATGCTGTGATTGACCCGGATGTACTCCACTTTGAAGGGCCCGATATCCGTCCGATCCCCCGGGACAATCTGTTTTAAATCGGGAGGTTGAGAAAAGGTGTGCTCCTTCAGTTTTTCTTTCAAGAGCCGAAGGGTAAAAGCGGTGGCAAACACCGGAGGGGAAAATTCTTTTAAAATAAAGGGCATGGCGCCGATGTGGTCCTCGTGCCCGTGGGTGAGGATGACGGCCTCGATCTTTTCGCGGTTTTCCCTGAGATAGTTGACATCCGGAATAACCCGGTCCACCCCCGGCATGTACACATCGGGGAACATCAGACCGGCATCCACCACGAGCAGGGATGCATCGCATTCGATAACCATCATGTTGAGTCCGATTTCGCCCAGTCCTCCTAAGGGGATGACCTTCAGCATGGGTGTCCTCCGGGTCGGGGTGCGCTTTCCAGTCCTATGTGAATAAGTAAAATGGGGCACATCGTATTCTTTGAATTAACAGGAGCTTACCCCTTTGAGCCGTTTCAGTCAACCCTAACATTGCAATGTTGGGGTCAACAGAGAACGTACTTCCCATTCGGCGTGCTTGGGGAATGGCCTTGATTTTGAGAATTTCTTTGTGTTACAGATGGTCGGGCTTGATATCGAGTGTCCATGGCGCCTCGCTACATGAATATAAACCAAAAAAGGAGAAGACATCATGGCCGGCGTGAACAAGGTGATACTGGTCGGAAGATTGGGGAAAGACCCTGAGGTGAGGTATACCCCCAGTGGTGTGGCCGTCGCCAACTTTCCCATGGCCACATCACGAGAGTGGAAAGATAAGAATACGGGTGAAACACAGGAAGAAACAGAATGGCACCGGATTGTTGCGTGGCGGCGTCTCGGTGAGATCTGTGGCGAGTATCTTAAAAAAGGGAGTCAGATTTACATCGAGGGGAGGCTGCAAACGCGATCATGGGAAGACCAGGACGGGAATAAACGATGGGCCACAGAGATTATCGCCCAGAACATGCAGATGCTGGATTCCCAGGGGAAGGGCGGAAGCGACGCCTACGGAGGTGCGGTCCCACCCCCTGAAGAACCCATCAACGTTCCGGAAGACGATATTCCGTTTTAGCGGCGAAGCAGAGCCCGAGGGTTTTCGCAGAGGACGATGACCCTCGATGGGCCCTATGCCTTCTCATCATCCTTCTTCTCTTTTTCTTCGGGGGGAGAGATTTCTTCCTTGGCCTCATGGGTGGCCTTCTTGAAGTTCTTGATCCCCTTACCGATCCCGCTGCCGATCTCAGGCAGTTTTCCTGCCCCGAAAATAACCAGGATAATAATCAATATGATTATTAGCTCTGGCATGCCGATGCCAAACATGTATGTTCCTCCGATGGTACAAAAAGCAACCGATTATGGTAATGTGTGCGCCGGAGGTGACCCTCCTGGACGGTCAATCCTCCGGCGGACCTTCCAGATTTTTGAGATCCAATGAGTTCCTGAACCTCAGAATGGAACGCTGATATTCACACCAAGCGGTCCAAAACGCCATCCATTCGGCATTGTGCCAGAAGGGGTGGGAATCATCCGCCCGCCCTTGCTTCATGCGTTTGAAGTCCTCGTATTCTGCGGCGCAACGCTCACAGAGGTTGAACTCCGCACCCGCCGACGATGGGGGGCCTTCGGCATCCGGTGGTTCGATGTGGTACCCGCACATGGCACATTTGAAATGACAACTCGAACAGTGAAGCACGCGCTGGATCGTGTCGAATTTTTCACGATAGGCCTCGATCTGTTCCTTCCGCTTCTTGTGTTCGAGCCTGCCGGTGATGTTCAGTACGTTATCCATTTTTCGTTGCGTGTGAGCCGGGCGGTGAAACGCCGATATCGGTCCGTAGAACAATCAAAAAAGCCAAAAATAAATATTATCATTTCACCCTGGTTCAGTCAAGGAAGGTTTCAAATGCCCCCCGATTTTTTCATCATTTCAAAGGCCGTTTCTCCCAACTTCCCCAGGTCCAGGGCCACCGTGATGTCGGCATCCTGCAAGGCCTTTATTTTGTCCTCGGCCTTTCCCTCGCCTCCGGAAATGATGGCGCCGGCATGACCCATCCGTCTCCCCGGCGGCGCCGTCTGTCCGGCGATGAAGGCGACGACGGGTTTGTTGAATTCGTGTTTGATATATTCGGCCGCCTTTTCTTCGGCCGTGCCCCCGATTTCTCCGATGAGAACGACCCCTTTGGTCTGATCGTCATCCTTGAATCGTTTCAGAAGATCAATGAACGTGGTTCCTATGATGGGATCCCCTCCAATCCCGATGCAGGTGGATTGACCCAGACCCACCCGGGTCAATTGATCCACGACCTCGTAGGTTAACGTACCGCTCCTGGAAATAACCGCCATGGGCCCCTGTTTATGGATCGCCCCGGGCATGATGCCCACCTTGGTCTTGTCCGGGGAAATGATCCCCGGGCAGTTGGGCCCGATCAGCACGGATGCTCTCGTTTTGAGGAAACCGGCCACTTTTACCATGTCCAAAATCGGGATCCCCTCGGTGATACATACAATAACGTGAATCCCTGCAGAAGCGGCATCCAGGATGGCATCGGCGGCAAAGGGCGGGGGCACGAAGATGCAGGAGACATTAACGCCCTTTTTCTCTACCGCCTGCCGGACCGTATTGAACACCGGAACCCCTTCAACGGTTTTACCCCCCTTGCCCGGCGTGACACCGGCCGCCACGACGGTACCGTAATTCAGCATTTGTCGGGTATGGAATTTCCCTTCACGTCCGGTTATCCCTTGGACCACCACCCGGCTGTTTTCATCGACTAATATGCTCATGATTCCTTAGCCCTTCACCTGTTCAGACACCAACTTGGCGGCCTCGGAGAGATCTTTGGCCACCAGAAACTTTAGTTCTGAGTTCTCCAGGAGTTGTCTGCCTTCTTCCATGTTTGTCCCTTCCATGCGGACGATCAACGGAAGGTCGATTTTTTTCTTTTTTGCTGCAGCGAGGACGCCCCTGGCCAATACGTCACATCTCAAAATGCCTCCGAAAATATTGATCAGGATGGCCTTCACCCGTTCATCTCTGAGGATGATGTCGATTCCCGTGGTAATCATGTCTTCGCTTGCTCCGCCGCCCACATCCAGAAAGTTGGCCGGTTCCGCACCGGCCAATTTGATCACGTCCATGGTGGCCATGGCCAGGCCGGCACCGTTCACCATGGCACCGATATTCCCATCAAGCCGGATGTAGTTGAGGTGGTATTTTTCCGCCATGAGTTCCAGCGGATCTTTGTCCCGCGTGTCTTCAAGCGCCAGAAGCTCCTTTTGTCGGAAAAGGGCGTTGTCGTCCAGGGTGATTTTGCCGTCCAGGGCGTAGACCTTCCGGTCCCCGGTCAATATCAGGGGGTTGATCTCCACCAGTGAACAGTCGAGCGTCATGAAGATCTTATAGACATTGGCCATCACCGACATGAGATCCGGTATGGCCCCAATGGACGGGGGCGGATCCAAGGTGTAGAGAAGGTTCCGTGCATAATGGGGCATCCACCCGGATACCGGATCAATGGGCTCCTTCTTGATTACCGTTGAGGACCGGGCCGCTTCCGTCTCTATCTCCGTTCCGCCTGCCTGACTGAACAGCATGGTGGGGCAGGCCGTCTCTCTATCTACGATCATTCCAAGATAAAACTCGCTGTCCACGTCGACGCTTTCCTCAATAAGAACTTCGTTGACCATGACGCCCTGAGGACCGGTCTGATGGGTGACGAGGGGTTTTTCAAGCATGGCTTCCGTAGCGGTGACCACCTCATAAGGATACTGAGCGACTTTTACACCGCCTGCTTTTCCACGACCCCCCGCATGGATCTGTGCCTTCACGACCCAGGGCGGGCCGTTGATGATCTGGGTGACTTTATTGGCCTGATCGGCCGCCGTTACCAGTTGGCCGTTGGGGATCGGAATCCCCGATTTCATGAAAATGTCTTTTGCCTGATATTCATGTAACTTCATTATGGCATGGCTCCCGCATTAACATCGCATTGAGATATGGCCCGGTAAACCGCTCCTTTACATATGTAGGCGACGGGACCGACTGTCTTCCGGGACTCTTATTACCCCTCACGGGAATTGTCAAGCGGCAGATCGACGGTCTTAAGAATTCACCGATGATGAAACAGCTGTTTTTGAGAGGGACCCTGAACGTGAATCACCGGACAACTCATCCTGCATTGTATCTTAGATTCGGGCGGGAAATGTCGGCTTGTCAAACCGACCATTTGGGTGTAAAATTATACCCCATGGGCCGTTTAAGATACATCACCCACCTCGACCCCCTCGGTGCGGTGTGCCTCTTTCTGTCCAACAGGATGATGCCGATGAGGATAAAGGGGCCGTAGCGGCCCACTTCTCGGTACCGTTGGGCAGCCCGTGGCGTGAGGAGATTTTCCAGAACGTGGGATCCGTCCAGGGGAGGGAGCGGGAGCAGGTTGAACAAGCCCAATCCCAGATTCATGAACAGGAGATATAAGAGGACCATCTGATAGATTTCGATGGGCAGGGGGAAGAGTCGCCAAATCAACCCGGCCGCCAATGCCGCACATAGATTGGTCAGAGGGCCGGCCAGGGACATGAGGATGACGTCGCGCTTGTGGTTTTTGAAATACCGAGTGTCCACGGGCACGGGTTTGGCCCAACCGAAGTTGAACAGAAAGAGGCACACCGCACCGAGAGGGTCGAGGTGGGTGATGGGATTGAAGGACAGCCGCCCCATTCGTTGGGCGGTCGGGTCTCCGAACCATAAGGCCGCCCTTCCGTGGGCGTACTCGTGAATGGTGATGGCGAAGAGCAAGACCGGTATTCTTACGATCCAGCTGGTAATATCAAAAGACATGGTGACAATACCCTGCGTAAAGGTTATGAATGGGGCCTCGAATGCACGGCGCTACGGATAAAAGCGCTACGCGCACACAGGTTTGAAAATGCCTGATGATCCCGCCTAAGCCGAGGACCCGGGCTTCTTCACTACATATCAGCAAACCCCGGGAACAGCAAGGCACAAAAATGGTCGAGCGCCCCTTTGACACCAGATGAAGGATGAATCTTATAGAGGATGGTTAGTGGTTTGATTTTCTCAACGGGAATTGATAAACTGAAAAAGACGTTTAGACCCAGATCCGAAAAACAGGCCCCCCAAGAGATGGCCGCGAGGCCGGAACCGGGTGGACCGCTCCATGCTGACCTAGAGGAGAGGAAAGAGGCGAATGCCATGGGACGAGAAAGGATTAAGATCGATCTGCTGATCCATGATCTTAAGGTTCCCATTGCGGTGATCGAGGCCGGTTTGACCTCGTTGCTCAGAAGGCCGGAGAAATACGGACCCGTCAGTGAAAAACAGGAAAAGGTGTTCAAGCGAGCCCTGAGGAACACCAGGGTGCTCCAGACACTGGTGAGTGACGCACTGGAACTGGGAAGGGCCAGAGAGGGAATACTGACCGACAGCCGGTTTACGCTCTCAGGATTGTTGGCGGATGCGCTCGTGGAAATTTTCGATTTGACCTATGATGATATCTCCGAGGACATCAAGGCCTGTTCTGAGCTTCAGGATTTCAAGAGGTTGCTGGCCGATAAAGGCGTTTATCTCAATGTGGATGAACGGCTGTGGTGTCAGGAGATGTGCCAGGACGAGGCAAAGGTGCGGCAAATCCTCCGGAACCTGCTCAACAACGCCTTGAAATATCGACGGAGCAAGGTGGAGTTGGAAGTGGACAAGCAGGGCGACGCCATCACCTTCTCTGTGAGTGACGATGGAGAGGGGATCCCTTCCGCCTACCATGAAAAGATTTTTAAGTGCTATTTTCAGATGAATTCAGCGGAAACCGGAACCGTGAGGGGTCACGGTCTGGGTCTCGCCGGTGTGCTGGTCCTGGTGGAGGATTTGGGCGGACGGATGACGCTGAAGAGTGACCAGGGGCAGGGGGCTCGATTTGTCGTCGACATCCCCCTGAAGCCCTGCTGACGGATGTGGTATAAGAAAAGAAACTGAGATTGGGGATGAAAAGCCTTATGCCTTTTCTGATGTCCGGGTCGTCAAAAAGTTTTTGAAAAAGAAGACATGCTTGCCTACATGATGTTTTCGAGTTCCTCTTTCGACGTTACATAAGACTTGTCAAAATCTTTCCAGAATTCCTTGTGGGATTCTTTCCACTCCGGCCCGAATTTTTTGTCAAAGAAGGGCTCCAGCCGTTTAAACCAGACCCCGTGTTTTTCCACACCCTTTGCCCTGGCTTGGAGCATGTCTTCGATATACACCCCGATATCGGCGATCTTATCTTTGGGCACATAGGCTTGAGCACCCCCTTTGATCGATCGCACCAGATTGTCCGCGTTCATGGCGTGGGCCGTCAGCATGAGCGCCGGAATCCCTCTCTGGTTGGTAATCTCCAGAAGATCGTACCCCCTTACGCCCATGATATCGAGAATGGCCAGATCATAGGTGTTCTTTTCGAGAAATTTCCGGGCGGTTTCGAAATTCGGGGCGCTGTCAATGGAACACATATCCAGTATTTCTTCCAAGGTTTCCAGAATATCTGGTTCGTCATCAACGATCAGGATTCTTTTTCCCTCAAGAACATCCGTCATCCCGGTCCTCCTTCGTCTCAATGATTAAGATTTTGGGCAGATATTAACCTCATGGTCGATGTTCAGTCAATACTTTTGTGAGAGCCATGAACGTTATGATCCATGACACCCGCGCCGAATTGCATTGACATCCGGGAGGTATTTTTTTAGCCTGAACATGGGCAACGAGCCCATTTCGCATAGGGAGGTGTAAAATGGATTTTGTCGAAAAGGCGAAGACAAGGCTGGAACATTGGATGAGTCACAACACGCATCATCTTGAGGAATATGAGATATTTGCAGATCATCTCGAAGCGGCTGGAAAAACCGAGAGTGCCGGTTACATACGGGAGATGGTTGAATTGAGTGCCAAAGCAAACACGTGTATTGAAAAGGCGCTGGAAGGGCTCGAGTGAGCGGCGGGTTTTTCGTTTGCAGATGTTTATATTTCAAGGAATATGGAGTCGGTAGAAATGTGTGAAGCACATGCATACCTCAAGCGGGAAAATGAGGAAGAAAAGATCATGGAGAGTGTCGATCTGGTTGAAGTGGAAGGGGATTCGGTCAGACTGGTCAACATATTTGGTGAGCAAAAAAGTCTCACGGCAAGACTGACCCGTTACGACAGCACCGACGGAAAGATTGTGTTTGAAGCGCTCTGATGCGTGTGTTTGGGGCGACCATCTCTTTTCGATTGGGGAGTTCACAGGAGAGCCATGTCGGATCTGGTGGAAAAATGTGCTGAAATCCTTGTTGATTCGAAGCGAACCATTGCGTTGACCGGGGCAGGGATTTCCGTGGAATCGGGAATCCCGGATTTCAGAAGCGCGGAAGGCCTGTGGGCCAAGTATGATCCAGCCGAATATGCGACCATCCAGGCGTTCAGGAGCGATCCTGAAAAGGTGTGGCGGATGCTCGCTGAAATGGATGAAGTGGTGGGTAAGGCGAGACCCAACCCGGCCCACATCGGCATGGGTGAACTCGAGCAAATGGGGTGTCTTCATTGCGTCATCACCCAGAATGTGGATAATCTTCACCAGGCCGGGGGGTCCAGGGAGGTCATCGAGTATCACGGAAACTCCAGCACCCTTTCTTGCCTGTGGTGCGGGAGAAGATACCAGAGCCAAGAGAAACGGGGCAGTGTTCCGCCACGGTGTGCGTGCCAGAAGATACTGAAACCGGATGTGATATTTTTCGGTGAGGTCATCCCCGAATACGCCATGCGCAGATCTTTTGAACTGGCCTCCTCGGCAGAGGCACTGCTGGTGGTGGGGACTTCTGCCGTCGTATCGCCCGCGAACACCATTCCCTCCATGGTGAAACGGAACGGCGCCAAGGTGATTGAGGTCAACAAGGAGAGGACCCATTTGACAGACACGATTACCGATATCTTTTTGGAAGGGAGTGCAGGGGTGATGATTCCCCGACTGGTGGAGGCCACCCGGAGACGGGTGGGGAAGCGGCCGGATCCCGAGGGGTGAGATCAGCTTATGCTCTGGGTTTAATAAAATCCGTCAAGTTAATGATTTTTTGTCCTTTTTCTGAAGACTCTCTCATGTTTTTTCTGGAGCCCTTCACTTTTTCCTTTCGGATTTCGCTTAGCATTTCCTGAAGTTGAGGGTTTTTTTCGATGAGGTCCTGAATCTGGAGGTTTAACTCCTTCCACTGCTTCTCCATATCCGATGTATCCAGTTCAAAATCCCCGAGCGATGCCAAAAGAGAACCGAGATGGGCCAACAGGCCGAAGTGGGTGATCCCTTCGAGGTAGTAGGGGCAGTGGCACCAGATGCTCAGGCAGTCGTACCCCATTTTCTTTCCCTCAGTGAGTAAAACGGAGTGAATGGCGCTGGGGCCTTTGTATGTGATCGGTGCCAGCCCTTTATTTTTTAAGAGTGCCGAGAGGGTTTCATCAGAGGCAATGCCGGACATGAACCGGTCAGAGTGAAGGACATTGTCATACATACCGCCCAGGGTGATGATCATTCTGACCCCGAGTTCTCGGCAGAAGGCCATGAGTTCGCCTGCAAAATGCCGCCAATTGAGGTTCGGTTCGTGGGATTTGAGAATAAGGATATCCCCCCGGCCTTCAGCAGTGCTTGCCCAATAAAAAGATCCCTCGGGTAGGGAGATTGCCGTGATTTCGCCTGTTTCAATTTCCACGATGGGGCGATTGCTGTCATACCGGAAGTAGAGATCCGGGTTGAGGTCCGCAAAAGACTCTGCGCGCAGTTTCCGTATCAGGTAGGCGACCATCCCCTCTGAGACGTTCAGCGCGTTCCCCCACCCGTCGAAGCCCGCGATGAGTACCGGGTGATTCATCCGGGGCAAGTGGCGTATGTGGATCCCTTTTTCCATAACGGGGCCGAGTTTGGCAGGGGGGGCGGGTATTGTCAAGGGTTTCGTTCCCTAATTCTTGGGCCTTCATGGGCTCCGTGGCGGCAGTCTGAAGCATGGGGGTGACGGGTTACTTCACTTTTGACGCTTATTTGTTGACAAACTCAGAAAAAGGTATACATTAGCCCGATTATTCTGACGAATTCTCTATTTTTGCATGGGATTCTTCTTGAGTTGGCATAACGCGCTAAATTATTTCAGGATAATAGAGATTGACCATAGAAATTGATAATGCGGTCCTGGAGAAGGCCTGCAAGGAAATCATTGAAAGTATCCTCATCTGCCTTCCCAATGCCTTCAAAGGCACCGTGTACCGGATAGGTGGACCCCCTGAGATGATTGCCACGCGGATCACGTCAGGGGAGATCGACAGGGAACGGGAGACCATTACGTGGGGGCTTCCCGAACAATCCGATTATAATCCGCCGGGGAAGCCGTGGGTCGCCTATCGGGATGAACCGACCCGGCCATTGGAGGCAATGGGGTGGTGCGTGGAGAGACAGCGAAGCTGGACCGCGGAAGATCCGGGAAATGATGCCCGGAGTGTCCGGCTTCAGGTGGAAGGGATCATGACGGATTTTCATCACATGGAGCCCGTCCTGATTCGCAAGGAAGATCTGTATCTCTCAGAAGGGGTGTTGTCCAACTTCCCGCGAGATTACGAAGGCGAGATGTTGTGGGAGGACAGTGATTATATCGTGGCCGCCGTGATCAAGATTCATTTTCTCCCGAATTCCATAAAAATAGGTAGCCCTGAAACCAAGATTATCAAGCGGCTGTCTCGTGTGTTGGGGACGGAACTCCTCTCTTACGAATTGAAACAGCAATCTCTTGAGGCCTCGCGAGTTCTGGCCGAAGATCGCTCCAAATCCTATAATATCCTCGCAGACGCCTTGAGAAACGCCATCACCAAGTCGGGGTTGATTTTTTCTCTCATCAAGCTGGAGTTCGGTTTCCTGAGAGATCAGTGGGAAGAGGTGTTATTGAAGGACTCGGATCTCAAAGAGAAGAAGCGAGATGCGGTAAGACAACTCAACCAGTTTGCCCGGGAACTTCCCGACGAGTATCATGTGCTTCGAACCGATCTGATCGCCCTGCAAGAAAAATTCCTGAATCTTCGTCTCCCGCCGCGGCAGGGGGAGAACTGGATTCGGATGCAGATTGAGCAGAAATGGAACAGCCTCATTCATAAAGGGCTCTTTGACGAAGACCGGGTCAACCAGATTCTGCAGGAGATCGGACACTTAAAGCGGTCGCTGGCTTTGGGTCGGGATCAGGAAGTCCTCAGGGCATTTGACAGAATACCGGAACCGCTCAAACGTGAGTGGGTGGACCTGCTCTACGGTGAGACGGACCGGTTTGATCTCAATGTGATCGAGCGGTTGATACAGATCCTGGATGATTCCTATCTGGATCTGCCCTATAAAGATAAATCGAGAAAGAGCCTGACACGCCTCAAGGCCCTTGCCGAAATCATGGGTCAACTGGAACAGAGCACGGATACCGTGCTCCATGAAGTACTGAACGGTCATGATGATGAAACCCTTCCCATACTCTCTTCGAGGAGGATCAATCTGGCGGGCAAGTCTTAAGGTCTCTTTGGAAGTGCTAGCTGCGCCTGTAGCTCAGTTGGATAGAGCAGCGGACTTCTAATCCGCAGGCCGCAGGTTCGAATCCTGCCAGGCGCGCCAGTAAAATCAAGGGCTTAGCCGATATCGGTTAGGTCCTTTTTTCGTTTAAGGTGGTCTCGGGTGCGGTGGGGTGTACGTATTTGCCTGGGTTGAGGTCAATTCATTTCATCCTTTGCCCTTGTCCGGTACTTCATGCACCTTAATGGCGCGTTTCTTTAAGGGACTGAACGCTAAAAATTGACAAAAGCCCGTACATTTGGGAGAGTCC
>JARRPY010000010.1:0-17288 GCA_037382425.1 Deltaproteobacteria bacterium | reverse complement strand
ATATCCGGGCTCAAGATCGCCATACTGGGAGACATCTCCCACAGTCGGGTCGCCAGATCCGACATAAAAGGACTCCTCAAAATGGGTGCCGAGGTCACCGTCTCCGGCCCCCCGACCATGATGCCGGTGGGGATCGAATCCATGGGCGTTCAGATGGTGCACAACACGGCAGAGGCCATACGGGACAAGGATGTGGTGATGCTGCTCCGCATCCAGTTGGAACGGGAAGGGCCGGTGTGGGCCGGATTTCCGAGCATTCGCGAGTACGCCACGTTTTTTGGGCTGAACAGGGAAATGATGGCACGAGCCAAAGAAGATGCCGTGCTGATGCATCCCGGGCCCATGAACCGGGGGGTTGAAATCACCTCTGATCTGGCGGACAGCCCCCGTTCTGTGATTCTTGACCAAGTAACCAACGGCGTGGCCGTTCGCATGGCCATATTGTATCTTTTGATTGGAGGCGCCAAGAGTGACAAAATGGATTAGAAACGGGGATATCGTCGATCCGGTGAAAGGAGCCCTGGAAAAGGCCGATCTGATCGTTGAGGACGGGAAGATAAAGGCCATCACACCACAAAGCGCTCGAGAAGAGCCGGGACCGGATGCAGAGGTCATCGATGCAAGCGGAAAACTGATCCTACCCGGGCTCATCGATATGCACGTGCACCTGAGAGAGCCCGGCCACGAATACAAGGAGACAGTGGCCACCGGTGCAGGGGCCGCAGCAGCGGGGGGGTTTACGGCCGTCGCCTGCATGCCCAATACGGATCCCCCCAATGACTGTCGGTCCGTAACCGAATTCATCCTGGACCAGGCCAAAAAGGCCGGGCGGGCCAGGGTGTTTCCCGTCGCCGCCATCACCCGCGGGCAGAAAGGGGAATCGCTCACCGATTTCGGGGACCTCAAGACGGCCGGGGCCGTCGCTTTATCGGACGACGGACTGCCGGTGGTCAACAGCCAGGTCATGCGGCGTGCCCTCGAATATGCCCACTACCACGGGCTTATGGTGATCTCTCATTCGGAAGACCTCCTGCTGACAGGCGACGGCGTCATGCATGAGGGGGAAATCTCCACCCGCATCGGACTTAGCGGCATTCCTGCCGCCAGCGAGGACATCGTCGTTTACCGCGACATTTCTCTGGCGCGGCTGACCCGATGCCCGGTGCACATTGCCCATGTGAGCACGGCCAACTCGGTCGAACTCATCCGGCGGGCCAAGGAAGAAGGCCTACCGGTAACGGCGGAAACCGCACCGCACTACTTCACCCTCGATCACAGGGCCGTGGTGGGGTATGACACCCGCACAAAGGTAAAACCCCCTCTCAGAACCCCGGCAGACGTGGAGGCCATCAGACAAGGGCTCAAAACCGGTGTGCTGGATGTGATCGCCACGGATCACGCGCCCCACAGCACCCTGGAAAAAGACGTGGAATTTGATCGGGCCGCCTTCGGCATGATCGGTCTTCAGACCGCACTGCCGCTGACCCTCAGGCTGGTGGATGAAGGCGTCCTCTCCCTGGCGTCGGCCATCGGAAAATTATCCACTAACAGTGCACGCATCCTGAACATTCCCGGCGGCCGACTCGTGAAAGGCGGGCCGGCAGACCTGGCCATCGTGGATCCCAATGCGGAATATGTTTTTGAAGAAAGGCTTGTCCTGTCAAAAAGCAAAAATTCCCCTTTCATAGGAAAATCCATGAAGGGAAGGAATCAACTGACCATGGTCGGAGGTGAGATTGTCTGGGAGCAGTCCTAATATCCTGGTGGTAGACGACCAGAAAAGCATGCGGGAGTTTTTGGAGATCATGCTGGGTAAAGAGGGCTACCGAGTCACCACCGCAGAAGATGGGGAGGCGGTTCCGGCCATCATGAAACAGGACCGTTTCGACCTGGTCATCACCGACATCCGGATGAAAACGGTCCACGGTATCGATGTGTTGAAAGATGTCAAGGCCCAGAGTCCATCGACCATGGTGATCCTCATCTCCGCCTACGCCACCGCAGAGACCGCCGTGGAGGCCATGAAGGAAGGGGCTTTTGATTACATCCCTAAACCGTTCAAGGTCAATGATTTCAAGAAAATCATAGCAGATGCATTGCAAACCAAGGGCAGTCCCTCCCCGGAGATGGCACCGGAAAAGAGCCAGATGCACTTTGGTCTGCTCATCGGTGAAAGTCCCAAGATGAAACGGGTGTATGATTTAATTGAACGCGTCTCGAAAACCAAAAGCAACGTGTTGATCACCGGAGAGAGCGGCACGGGGAAAGAACTCGTGGCCAAAGCCATCCACCAGTTGAGTAAACGGCGGGATAAGCCCTTCGTGGTGATCAACTGTGCAGGGATCCCTGAGAATCTCATTGAAAGCGAGCTGTTCGGCTACAAGAAAGGGGCGTTCACCGGCGCCCTTACGGACAAGGAAGGGCTCTTTGACGTGGCCGATGGGGGAACCGTTTTTCTCGACGAGGTAGGGGAGCTCCCCGCCCTTATCCAAGTGAAGCTCTTGCGGGTTATTCAGGAAAAGACCTTTACTTCGGTGGGCGGGACCGAGTCCAAAACAGTGGATGTCCGCTTCATATCCGCTACCAACAAAGACCTTGAAACCGAGGTGATGTGTAAAAACTTCAGAGAGGACCTCTATTTCCGCCTCAATGTCATCCCCGTCGCCATCCCGCCCCTTAGGGACAGGCCGGGAGACCTCCGATTATTGGCCCCCTGTTTCCTCGAAAAATATTCCACGGAACTGGGCAAGGATATCCGCAAAATCTCCGCTTTTGCCATGGACCTCCTCGAAGAGTATCCTTTTCCCGGTAATGTAAGAGAACTGGAAAACATCGTCGAGCGGAGCGTGGTGCTGGAGGCATCCAATATCATCCTGCCGGAGAGTCTTGCCCTCGCCGGTCTGAGAGATGGCGGCGAGGCGCAGAGGCGGCGAAGAACAGACCTCGGGGTAGAGGGAATCCAACTGGACGATACCATGGCCGAGATCGAGCGGGATTATATCCTGCAGGCGTTGGAGCTTGCCCGGGACTCGAAACAGCGGGCCGCAAAGCTGCTCGGGATCAGCCTCCGATCCCTCAGATACCGATTGGAAAAGCTGAATATAACAGACAAGGAAACCGAGGAAGAATAATCGTTTGCCGCTTCTTCAGTTTTCCGAGACAACCCTTAGCGGGTGACGGGTCATGTTAGCCAAGATTTTCAGTAGTGCCGTGGTGGGCATCGACGCCTATGTGGTCGAGGTGGAAGTGGATATCGCCCAGGGGCTCCCTTCATTTTCCACGGTTGGACTGCCGGAAGGAGCGGTCAGGGAAAGCAAGGAGAGGGTAAAGGCCGCCATAAAGAATGCCGGGTATCACTTCCCCTCAGACCGAATCACGGTCAACCTCGCACCGGCGGACATAAAAAAGGAGGGCTCGGCATTCGACCTGCCCATGGCGCTGGGTATTCTGGGAGCGACCGCTGTCTTCCCAAACACCGCATGCGCGGACCGGATGTTCTTGGGCGAATTGGCCCTGGACGGTCTCATCCGGCCCATCAAAGGCGCACTCCCCATGGCCATTACCGCCAAGAGCCTGGGATTCAAGGGACTTTTCCTTCCATCGGAAAACGCACCCGAAGCGGCGGTGGTGGAGGGAATCGACATTTATCCCGTGGAAAACCTCTCCCAGGTGGTGGGCGCACTCAGGGGGATCGCCCCCATATTTCCACTTCACATCGCGGTGGAATCGCTTTTTAAAAAAACGGCGCTTGATATCGATTTCAGGGATATCCATGGACAGGAAACCGCCAAACGGGCCATGGAGATCGCAGCGGCCGGTGCCCACAATCTCATCATGATCGGCCCACCCGGTTCGGGCAAGACCATGCTGGCCAAACGGCTCCCCACCATCCTGCCGGCCCTGACGTTCGAAGAGTCTCTGGAAACTTCTAAGATATACAGCGTGCTGGGGCTCATGCCCGAGGGGCAGGGTCTCATTACCATCCGTCCGTTTCAGGCCCCTCATCATACCATCTCCGATGCCGGCCTCATCGGCGGGGGACAAAATCCCAAACCCGGCCAGGTGAGCCTTTCTCATAATGGCGTCCTTTTCTTGGATGAGCTCCCGGAGTTCAGGAGAAACGTGCTGGAAGTGCTCCGGCAGCCCATGGAAGACGGGCAGGTGACCATATCCAGGGCCAATTCAACCGTCTCCTATCCCGCCCAATTCATGCTGGTGGCCGCCATGAACCCTTGTCCCTGCGGGTTTTTGGGCGACAGCAAACGGGAGTGCACCTGCACATACGTGCAGACCCAACGATATCGCGCCAAGATCTCCGGGCCCCTCTTGGACCGGATCGATCTCCACCTCGACGTCCCTTCGGTCCCCTACAAGGATCTGGCATCCGTGAATGACGGACCGAGTTCAAGGGAGATTCTTGAGCGGGTGATTCAGGCCAGAACCACCCAGGAAAACCGATTCGCCCGGACAAAGATTCATACCAACGCCCGCATGAACAGCCGGCATCTGAAACAATTCTGCAGCATAAACGCCGAATCGAGCGCCCTCTTGGAAAAAGCCATGGACAGATTTGGCCTGAGTGCCAGGGCCCATGCGCGAATACTGAAAATCGCCCGCACCATCGCCGATCTGGCAAAAAGTCCCGACATTCGACCCGCCCACATCGCAGAGGCTATCCAGTACCGAACGCTGGATCGAAAAAGCCTGAGATAGGACGGGCCGCCATTCAAAGGCCCCGAGACAGAAGATTGACAGATCCTCGCCAAACCCGTATAAGCTATCTTCTATTGATTTAAGCGAGCGTGACGATAGTGATACTCAATTCCAACCATATCTCTCTCGCCAGTAGATGGGCGACCTATTACATCCTGATCGGGCTTGTGGCCGGGATGGGATCCATCATTTTTCAATACCTTTGTCAGTTCGGCGTGCACGTGTTTCTGGATCAGATGGCGGGGTATCTGCCGCCGCCTCCCGCAGGGGAAGAACACCTCTTTCCGCCCTCGGGCACCCCCTTCAACCGGTGGATACTCCTGATCCTGCCTGCGCTGGGGGGGCTGGTCAGCGGTTGGCTGGTCTACACATTTGCGCCGGAAGCCGAGGGACATGGTACAGATGCCGCCATTGAGGCATATCACAAAAAAGGGGGGTTCATCCGGGGGCGAATTCCCTTCATTAAGACCATTGCTTCGGCCATCACCATCACCACGGGCGGCTCAGGAGGCCGAGAGGGCCCCATCGCCCAGATCGGTGCTGGTTTCGGATCTTTTCTGGGCCGGGTGCTGCACCTCTCCGAACGGGACCGGCGGATCATGCTGGCCGCGGGCATGGGGGCGGGCATCGGAAGTATCTTTCGCGCGCCGTTGGCGGGCGCTCTGTTCGCGTCCGAGGTGCTCTACAGCGATCCCCAATTTGAAGCCGACGTGCTCATCCCCTGCGGCATATCTTCTGTGGTGGCCTACTGCCTCTTTTGTGTCGTATTCGGTGGTGGCAGCCTGTTCAGCGCCCAGGACTTTGTTTTTCAAACCCCATTGGAACTGGGACCTTACGTGATCCTGACGCTGGTGCTCGTTGCGGGCGGCATATGCTATGTCAAATGCTTCTATGGGGTCCATGATCTGGCAAAGTCCCTTAACATCCCCAACTTCCTCAAGCCGGCCCTCGGGGGGCTGTGTACCGGCGTTATCGGGTTTTTCCTCCCTCAGACCCTGGCCTTCGGGTATGGATATGCCCAGATGGCCATAGATAACCAACTCCCGGTCCTGCTCCTCTTCGGGATTGCCTTCGGCAAGATCCTTACCACCTCATTCTCCATCGGCTCCGGCGGAAGCGGGGGCGTCTTCGGACCCTCGGTGGTCATCGGCGGGACCCTGGGAGGGGCGGTGGGCAGAATCTTTCACGCCCTGATTCCCGGGATGGTGATCCAGCCGGGCGCCTATGTGATCGTGGGCATGGCCGGGTTTTTCTCCGCCATATCCAATGCGCCCATTTCCACCATTTTGTTTGTCAGCGAGATGACCAATTCCTATCACCTGTTGCTGCCGAGCCTCCTGGTGTGCACGCTGTCGTACATCCTCGCGAGAAAATGGACCATCTACGTTCAGCAGGTCAAATCGCCGGTGGACTCGGATGCCCACCGCGGCGACTTTTTTGTGGATGTCCTCTCTGAGATCAAGGTGCGGGAACTCCTCCCGCATCTCAGGAAGGTGAACCTGATCCCGGAACACATGCCCTTCAGCCGGGTCCGCCGGGTATTCAGCGACAGTCAGCAGCAATACTTCCCGGTGGTGGACAAGAATCAGCGACTGACCGGCATCTTTTCCATAAACGATATTCGAGGCATACTGTTTGACCAGGAAATCGGCGATGTGGTCGTGGCCAGGGATGTGGCCAATTCACAGATCATCGTCACGAGGCCTTCGGAGGATCTCAACGAGGTGCTCAAAAAATTCACCATGAAGAACCTGAATCAGCTTCCCGTGGTGCAAGATGATGATCCGGGCGTCTTATTGGGGATGCTGGATCGAAGAGAAGTCATCGAGTTCTACAATCAGCGGATCCAGGAGGTACGGACAAACGGAGGAAAATCCCAGGACCGAGGAACTGAACCTCTGCCGCCCCGTATGACCGATGCACAGGTCAAAGACGCCTTCACAAAAGATGCCATGTGTATTCGAGAAGATGAGAACCTGAATGACGTGAGGGACACACTCTCCCAGAGCCGATTCCGGAGCTTTCCTGTGGTGGATCAAAAAGGGCGGCTCACCGGGATTCTTTCCCTTTCGGATTATGAGAATATCCCGGCGGACGTCCAGCCCGCACCCACCATCCGGAAAATATCCACATCGGATGTGGTCACCGTTACGGAGGCGGAGCCGCTTTTCTCGGCCCTGGGAAAGATTTCTTCCGGTGATTTCGCCATCCTTCCTGTAATTGATCCCAAAGAGCGAACCGTTCTCGGCATCATCAGCCGGAGCGACATCCTGAGAACCCTTCATCGGTCCATGAAAAAATAGGGTATTTTAGCCCGTCGGGAGCCGCATAGATGAGAATCCTTGTAGTGGAAGACGACGAAAAGATTGCTTCTTTTATCTCGAAGGGATTGAAAGAGGCCGGGTTTGCGGTGGACGTGGCACCGGATGGGGTGGACGGACTCCACTTGGGCATGAACGAACCCTACGATGTGTTGGTGGTGGACCTCATGCTTCCCGGTCTGGACGGCTTTTCTCTAATCGAGCGGCTTCGCGTGAAGGGGGTCCAAACCCCCGTGCTCATCCTCAGCGCCAGAAGGAGCGTAGATGATCGGGTCAAGGGCCTCCAGACCGGCGGCGATGACTACTTGACCAAGCCGTTTTCCTTTTCCGAACTCGTGGCCCGAATTCAGGCCCTTATCCGTCGCGCCACCCAAGCCACCGAGCCCTCTACCCTTTCCACCGGGGACTTGAAGATGGATTTGTTAACCCGGGAGGTGGTGCGAGGCCGGGAACCGATTGCGTTGCCGGCCCGTGAATTTGCACTCCTGGAGTATCTCATGCGCAACAGGGGGCGGATTGTCTCCAAAACCGCCATCCTGGAACATGTCTATGATTACAGCTTCGACCCTCAGACCAATGTGGTCGACGTGCTGGTCTGCAGGCTCCGAAACAAGATAGACAAGGATTTTGACCAAAAGCTGATTCATACGGTCCGTGGAATGGGATATGTTCTCAAGGAGGCGTGACAAACCGGGGATTACGTTCAGCGTGAAGCTGAGCCTTTTGTATGCGCTTTTCTTTGCCGTGAGCGCCGTCGGGCTCTTTGCGGTGGCGTATTATCTCATTGGAGGATTTGCCCAGCAGCGTGAGCGGGAGATCGTTCGCGATCGAATCGAGGAATACCGTGCCTGGTATGAGGAGGGGGGGCTTCGTGCCCTGGAAGCCCGCTTTGAACGGCAAACCAACCGATCCCCTGATATCTTCTTTGTGCGGGTGGTGGGTCCGTTGAACCAGGTCCTGTTCGTGAGCATCCCGGAAGGGATAAAGGGGCTCGATCCCGGACAGCTGAAGGCCGTTACCCCCACTGGAAAGAACTTCTGGATTTCCATAGAAGACCAAGCCAAGAAAAGCGCCTGGACCGTGGGCATGGCCCCCCTGCCGGGGGGACTCACCCTCCAGGTCGGAAAGAGCAGCACCGAGATCCATGAACTGTTGTCCTATTTTCAGCACCTCTTTCTGGCCTTTGTCATTCCCATACTCTTTTTGGCCGTGGTCGGGGGCGGACTGCTCACCTTTCGTGCCATTCGTCCCATCCGGCGTCTGATCCAAACGGTCCGTCATATCCTCAAAACCGGCGAGATGGGCAGGCGGGTGGCGGTAAAAACCAAACGGGGGGAGATGAACGAACTGGTGAGTCTATTCAATCAACTCCTGGATCGTAACGAGGCCCTCATACAGGCCATGCACAATTCCCTGGACAACGTGGCCCACGATCTTCGCACCCCCATGACGCGTCTCAGGGGGACGGCGGAACTGGCCATACAGGAGCAAGGGAAGCCCGAAGTGTGCAGGGAAGCCCTCGCCGACTGCATGGAGGAATCCGAGCGGGTGTTGACCATGCTCAACACCCTCATGGATGTGGCCGAGGCAGAGACGGGGGCCATGCGTCTGGATCGGGTAGCTGTCAGTGTCCAAGAGATGGTCCAGCACATCTTGGACCTCTATGAGGTGTTGGCCGAGGAAAGCGGCGTTACCATACATGACGATATTCCCGGGGAAATGGTGATTCAGGCCGATCGCATCCGGCTCGAACAAGTGGTGGCCAACCTCATTGACAATGCCCTCAAGTATATCGGAAACGGGCGGCGGATCTCCTTAGCCGCTGAGAAGAGAGACCGAATGGCCATCCTTTCGGTCACGGACGATGGACTGGGGATTGCGCAAAATGAGGTCAACCGCATCTGGGATCGCCTTTACCGCACGGACCGCAGCCGTTCCAAACGGGGTTTGGGTCTGGGACTGAGTTTTGTAAAGGCCATCGTCGAAGCCCACGGCGGCACCGTGAGCGTAGAAAGTCAGGTCAACAGGGGGTCCACATTCACCATCGGCCTTCCCATTAACCCCGAGTGAGATAATACCGTGCAGCACATCAGAAACTTCAGTATCATCGCCCATATCGATCATGGAAAATCCACTCTAGCCGATCGACTGATTCAAGCAAGCGGCCTCGTGGAAGAGAGAAAATTCCGTGATCAGATCCTGGACAACATGGAAATTGAGCGGGAACGAGGAATCACCATCAAGAGTCAGGCCATCACCCTCCCGTATGTGGACCGGGAGGGTCGACACTTTTCGCTGAATCTCATTGATACCCCCGGACATGTGGATTTCTCCTACGAGGTCTCCAGGGCCTTGGCCTCCTGTGAAGGCGTCCTCCTTCTCATCGACGCGGCCCAGGGGGTGGAGGCCCAAACCGTGGCGAACCTGTATGCGGCCATGGAACACGACTTAGAGATTATCCCGGTGATCAACAAAATCGATCTTCCTTCTGCGGATATCGACCGGGTCAAGGAAGAGATTGAAATCGATCTGGGGCTGGACTCGGATGCCGCCATCCTCTGCTCTGCAAAGGAGGGCACCGGAATCGACGGCGTATTCGAGGCCATCGTCCACCGAATCCCCCCGCCGGCCGATGACAGGGACAAACCGCTCAGGGCCCTCATTTTTGATGCGCATTATGATCCCTTTCGCGGCACCATTGTGAGTTGTCGGGTCTTTGAGGGGCGCGTCCGGCCCGGCGATACCATACGGCTCATGAACAACCGGGCTCGGTACAAGGTGGAGGAGGTGGGGCGGTTCCACCTAAACCGGGAACCCAAAAATGACCTCTCTGCGGGCGAGGTGGGGTATATCATCTCCGGCATCAAACGCGTGAGCGATACGCGCGTGGGGGCCACCATAACCCTGGAAGATCGGCCGGCACCCGAGCCCCTTCC
Source organism: Deltaproteobacteria bacterium (assembly GCA_037382425.1). Classification (GTDB taxonomy): domain Bacteria; phylum Desulfobacterota; class DSM-4660; order Desulfatiglandales; family Desulfatiglandaceae; genus JAIPDZ01. Next base: position 7,318 of record JARRPY010000010.1, on the reverse strand, counting down.
GGGATTTCGAGATGTAAAGCCCGTGGTGTTCGCCTCCATCTATCCGGTGTCTTCGGATGACTACCCCTCCCTGGCCGATGCCCTGGAAAAATACACCCTCAATGACGCGGCCTTGACCTATCAAAAGGATTCTTCGGCCGCACTGGGCCTGGGGTTCCGCTGCGGTTTCTTGGGTCTGCTGCACCTGGAAATCGTCCAGGAACGCCTCGAGAGAGAGTTTGACCAGAGCATCGTCATGACCGCGCCCACGGTGGAGTACCGCTTCCTCATGAAAGAGGGTAAAGAGATTCGGGTGGACAACCCCATCTACTATCCAGATCCGGTCAGCATAGAGAAGGGATTCGAGCCTTACATCCGGGCCAGCATCCTCCTCCCGGAACGGTACATGGGCGTGGTCATGGAACTGTGCCTGGAGCGGCGCGGGGTCAATGCCCGTTTTAGCTATCCGACGGTGGGGCGGGTGGAAATCCGGTTCGATATGCCCCTTGGCGAGGTCATCTACGATTTTTATGACCGGCTCAAGACCGTCACCCAAGGGTACGGCTCTTTTGATTATGATCTTTTGGATCATCGGGAGAGCGACCTGGTGAAAATCGATATTCTCCTCAACGGTGAACGGGTGGATGCCCTCTCCCAGATTGTCCATCGCGATGTGGCCAGGGCCAGGGCCCTTCGGGCCTGCAACCGACTGAAGGAAGAAATCCCCAGGCATCTGTTCAAGATTGCCATCCAGGGCGCCATCGGGGGCACCGTTATCGCGCGCTCCACCATCGCCCCCTTTAGAAAAGATGTCACCGCAAAATGCTACGGCGGCGATATTACCCGAAAACGGAAACTCCTTGAAAAACAAAAAAAGGGTAAGAAGCGGATGAAGATGGTGGGAGCCGTGTCCATTCCCCAGAGTGCCTTCGTGGCCGTCCTCAAATCGGAAAATGAATAGCATGGGATCACCCGTCCGCTCGATGCCGTCTTTTTCTGCGCAGGCAGGGCTTTACATACACGTCCCCTTCTGCCGCCGAAAATGCCCCTACTGTGACTTTTTTTCAGTCCCTTCCACGGCCTTGGTACGGCCATGGATAACTGCGCTTCTAAAGGAGATGCCCCGATATACGTGGTGGCCCGGGCGATTTGACAGCATGTATTTCGGAGGCGGCACGCCCAGCCTCCTCCATATCGAGGAACTGGAAGAGGTCCTGCGCCATGTTCGCGCGCACTTCTCCTTCAGCCCGGACACCGAAATCACCTTAGAGGCCAACCCTGGCGATCTCACAAAGGAACAGCTAAAGGGGTTCATGGAGTTGGGTATCAACCGGATCAGCCTGGGAGTCCAGTCCTTCGACGCCAAAGCGCTCGCTTTCTTGGGGAGACGCCACACGGTGGACGATGCAGAGGGGGCCATTTCTCTATTGAAAGATGCCGGTTTTCTGAACTTCGGCATCGACCTCATCTACGGGTTCAGGGAGCAGCCCCTTTTAAACTGGGAGGAAACGCTCCACCGTGCCCTCTCTTTTGAACCCGCCCACGTCTCCTGCTACCAATTGACCATTGAGCCGCGCACGTACTTTTGGAAACTGGTTAAGGCAGGCCGTTTAACCCCCCTGGATGAGGAAACGGCCCGATCCCAGTTTCTGACCACGTCCCGATTTCTGACCTCCCGTGGGTATCGGCATTACGAAATCTCCAGTTTCGCCAAAAGCGAGGCCTATCGTTCCAGACATAACTTGAAATACTGGACCCATGTGCCTTACCTCGGTTTGGGGCCCTCGGCCCACTCTTTTCTGGGAAGACAACGATGGTGGAATGTCCGGTCTTTGAGAAAATACAACCGGCGCTTAATGGCCATGGTGTCACCGGTCGAGGACTCGGAGGTCCTGTCCGAAGCCCAAATCGCCTTGGAGACCACCGCCCTCGGTCTGAGAACCCACCTGGGGATATCATCGGAGGCCATCGGATCAGACCCTGACGCCAGGGGACGCCTCTCCCGTCTCGAGGGCGAAGGACTCCTGAAGATTCGTAGCGGAAAAATCCGCCCCACCCCAAAAGGATTTGCAGTGGCCGATGCCCTGCCCCTCTACCTGTCCCCCTGAGGGGTCTAGAACACATAAAGGCCGGTGTGGATTTGAACCTGAAAAGAATGGGTTAAAACAGGCCTTCACCACCCCATCCTCCCTCCTGGTATCCCTTGACATGCACCCCAGGGACGCCTATGATGCCCCCCAACATCTTGAGATATTTTGCCTCAGCATTGGAATATATGCCCGCACAAAAACCCTCCATAGACTTTGATCTGCGCCAACTCGAAATTTTTCTAAACGTCGTTGATCTGAAGAGCTTTTCAAAGGCGGCCCAAGTCGTCCATCTGGCTCAGGCATCGGTGAGTGAACGCATTGCCAACCTGGAAAGCCTGGTGGGAACGAGACTCCTGGACCGGCTTGGGCGGGAAGTGGTCCCGACCCGTGCGGGTGAACTCCTGTATAAACACGCCAGTCTCCTTCTGGAAATGAAACGGACCGCCTGTCTCGAAATGGCCGGGTTCCTCGGTGTCCAGCAGGGAGAACTCACGGTGGGCGGAAGTACCATCCCTGGTGAATATATCCTTCCCGGCGTCATCGGCCGGTTTGGGAAAAAATATCCCTCCATTTCGGTCAGTCTGACCATTTCGGACAGCCGTGCGGTGGAACGACGGGTGCTGGACGGCACCTTTGAAATGGGCGTGGTGGGATCCAGGAGTTCGGACACGCGACTGATCCTCCACCAACTCTGGAAAGACGAACTGGTCCTGGTGGTCCCTGCCAACCATTCCTGGGCCGGGAAAACCGCGGTGGGGGTGGAAGCCCTTTTCACCGAGCCGTTCATCCTGAGAGAAAAAGGCTCCGGCACGTTTGGGATGTTCAACCATTATCTGCAGGAAATTGGATCAAAGGGCGTCGATGCCCTGAACCGCGTGGCGCGTCTCGGGACCTCCACCGCCGTCAAAGAGGGAATAAAGGCGGGTGTCGGGGTGTCGGTCCTTTCTGCCAGAGCCGTGGAGACGGAGGTGGCGTGCGGCATACTCAAGGTGCTCAGAATAAAGAAGATGCCCATGTTCAGAAGCTTCTATCTCATTCGGGACAGACGAAGAATCGCCTCTCCCATCTGCCGGACCATGATCGATTTTTTGCAGGCATCCGCCGCAAGCGAGGAGGAGATCAAATGAAAGACCGCATCGTCGATTATCGAGGGGATTGCTGAAAGGCCTACCAGGACGTCGGGTTATGTCTCAGGATAATCCCCCCGGGCGATACCTTCGAATTTATCGTGGAAAATCAAAAACTCGATAAGATCAGGAAGGTGGTATCCCATAACCGGGGCAAGATCATGTGGGAGACGCCCATAGAAGGGGGCATGCACATCAAGGTAGAAAAAATTGGAAGTGAGGCACCCACACCTTGAAGATTCGGGACACCTTCAAGCCCCTGTTCAACAGACTGGAGCACTACCGTCTGGACCGCCATGTCTCCAATCTCCTCATGGCAACGGTCATCGGGGTTCTCAGCGGTTACGGCGCCGTGCTTTTTCGCTTTGTCATCAAAGCGGCCCAGTTCGGCTTCTACCAGAATACTGAAGATATCCTCACGTTTGCCCACAACCTCCCCCTGTATTACGTGCTGGGCATGCCCACCCTCGGCGGGTTGATCGTGGGGATGTTGGTCCATTGGGGGGCCAGGGAGGCCAAAGGGCACGGCGTCCCCGAGGTCATGGAGGCCATCTCCCTTCGAAGCGGACTCATCCGAAAGCGGGTGGCCGCGGTAAAAATCGTGGCCTCCGCCATATGTATCGGTTCGGGCGGTTCCGTGGGACGCGAAGGCCCCATCGTCCAGATCGGGTCTTCCATCGGATCCACCATGTCCCAGATATTCAACCTCACCCGACCCCAGCAAAAAACCATGGTGGGGTGCGGAGCCGCGGCCGGCATTGCCGCCACGTTCAACGCACCTATTGCGGGTGTTCTCTTCGCCCTGGAAGTTCTGCTGGGCGACTTCGGCCTGGCCGCATTTTCTCCGGTGGTCCTATCCTCGGTGATGGCCACCACCATATCGAGACACTACTTCGGGGACTTTCCCGCCTTCATCATCCCGGCGTATGAACTGGCATCCCTTTGGGAACTGGCCATCTATCCGTTTCTGGGGCTTATCGCCGGGCTGGTGGCCATCCTGTTCATCGGGGTCCTGTACAAATCCGAAGATCTTTTCGATGAGATAAAGATGCCCGAATGGCTTAAGCCGGCCCTGGGCGGGCTCCTCCTCGGCCTGATCCTCCTCAAATGGCCGCAGGTTTTTGGGGTGGGGTATGGGGCCATCAACCAGTCTCTTCTGGATAAGATGACCGGGATGCTCCTCTTCTCCCTCATCTTCATCAAGATTGTGGCCACGTCCGTCACCCTGGGCACCGGCGGGTCGGGCGGCATCTTCGCGCCGTCTCTGTTCATCGGCGCCATGACCGGCGGATGCTTCGGGAGGATCGTCAATATGCTGTTTCCCGCACTGACGGCTTCCCCGGCCGCATATGCGCTGGTGGGCATGGGCGCGGTCGTGGCGGGCACCACCCACGCCCCGATCACGGCCATCCTCATCATCTTTGAGATGACCGGGAACTACAAGATCATTCTCCCCATGATGATCACCTGCATCTTGAGCACCATCATCGCATCATCCCTGAAAAACGGATCCATCTATACCATTAAGCTGCTGAGACGCGGGGTGGATATCTCGGAAGGAATGGAGCAAAACATCCTCAAGCGGTTGAAGGTCAAAGAGGTCATGAAAGCGGATATGGTCACCGTCCCCGAAAACATGGTCCTGCTCAACCTCATCAATACCTTCAAGACAAGAGATGTGTCATACCTTCATGTGGTGAATCAAGATCAGGAATTGACCGGCATCATCTCTTTTCGGGATATCCGCCCGCTCCTCGGAGAAGAGGAGGTCCATTATTTGATTATCGCCCGGGATGTGGCCACAACGGATGTGGCCACGGTGGGGCCGGAGGACAGCATCCAGTTGGCCTTGCACAAGATGAGTGAACGGGGCATCTCCCAACTCCCGGTGGTGGTGGAAGGAAACGGAAGACAGGTCATCGCCACCCTGAGGGAAAAGGATGTCATGGCCGCCTACGACAGCGCGGTGGTTCGCCGCGAAATTGAAGAGGCCTAACAGAGGATTTTCGATTGTTGATTGACGATTGGCGGGTAAAAAAACCTGTCCTTTCAGGTAGTCCCAGCTGGGTGTGGAGGCGACTTCACAGCGGCCGGCGGAGATCTATCGAGTCCAAAACAGCAGACCTCAAGACACTTTGCTTCCGGATTTTGTTTTTGAGTCGGGGACCAGCAAATGGAGTCCGGATGCATCCGAGGCCGCCAGAATCATGCCCTGGGATTTGACCCCCATGAGGGTGACCGGCTTGAGGTTGGTCACCACCAACACCTGCATACCGACCAGATCCTCATCCCGGTAATGCCCCTTCAACCCGGCCACCACGGTCCGCTCATCTCCCGTATCCACGGTCAGCCGAATGAGTTTCTTGGAATCGGGAATCCCCTCGGCCGCCTTAATCGTGCCCACTCGAAGATCCATCTTCTGAAATTCCTCGAAGGACATCTGAGGCTTTTGGGAAGGCGTCCCCTCTTTTTTCGGTGGCGAGGGAGGCGTCTGCTTCGCCGATTTATCCGGTGATGTTCCTTTGCGGGCGTCAGGAGATTCAATCCGAGGGAAAAGTGCCGGGGCCTTGCCTATCTTTTTGGTGGGCTTTTCCGCTCCCCACTGTTTCAACCCCTCAAGCGTCACTGCCCCGCCAATGGCTTTTAGCCCCAGCTGGGCCTGAAGCGTCTCCATGGATCCCGGCATAAAGGGCCACAGAAGCCCGGCAACAATCCGAAGGGTTTCGAAGATATGGGCCATCACCGTGGCCAGGCGATCTCTGTCCGATTTGGCCAGGACCCACGGCGCAGTGGCATCGATGTACTTATTCAAATGACCGATGACGTCCCATACGGCCATGAGGGCCTTGTGAAAAGCCAGCGCCTCCATAAATTCCGCATAGGCATCGATCATCCTCAAGGCATTGTGCTTCAATTCATCATCGGTCTCGTGAGCGGTTCCAGGCGCCGGGATCTCCCCTTTGAAGTACTTGTGGATCATGGTGAGGCTGCGACTCACCAGGTTCCCCAAATCATTGGCCAGATCGGAATTAATGCGGGCCACCAGGGCCGATTCGCTGAACTCGGAGTCCAAACCGAACACCATGTCGCGCAATACAAAATAACGGAACCCGTCCAACCCATGGATATCCACCAGATCGAGGGGCCGAACCACATTCCCCACGCTCTTGGACATCTTTCCTTCATTGACGTTCCAGTATCCGTGAACGTTGAGGTGCCGATACGGATCGATCCCGGCGGACTTGAGCATGCAAGGCCAATATATACCGTGCGGTTTCAGGATGTCCTTGGCGATCATGTGTTGGGCCACCGGCCAAAATCTCTTGAAATCCTCTCCCTCCGGATACCCCAAGGCGGATACGTAGTTGATGAGGGCGTCAAACCACCCGTAGGTCACGAAATTCTCATCGAATGGGAGAGTGATGCCCCAGGTCAGCCGCGTTTTCGGTCGGGAGATACAGAGGTCTTCCAGGGGTTCGGAGAGGAAGGAGAGCACCTCGTTCTTGTAGCGCTCGGGCCGAATAAAGTCGGGATGGGTTTTAATGTGATCGATCAGCCAGTCCTGATACTTACTCATGCGAAAAAAATAGTTGGCCTCCTTGATGACCTCGGGCGCCTTCTGGTGATCCGGACATTTTCCGTCCACCAGCTCCCGTTCCGTATAGAAGCGTTCACAGCCAAAACAGTACAGGCCTTCGTATTCGCTGAAGTAAATATCTCCCCGCTCGTTAACCCGGTCGAGGATATACGTGACCGTATCCTGATGGAGTTGATCCGTGGTACGGATAAACCGCTTGTAGGCGATGTTCAAACGGGGCCAGAGGTCTTTGAACATCCCGCTGATGCGATCCACATAGGCCTTGGGCGATTCCCCGCATGCGGCGGCCGCGGCGGCGATCTTGTCTCCATGCTCATCCGTTCCGGTCAGAAAGAGGGTTTCCATTCCGCACAGGCCATGAAAACGGCTGAGGACATCCGCCACAATGGTCGTATAGGCGTGCCCGATGTGAGGCTCCGCGTTCACATAATAGATGGGTGTGGTAATATAGTATTTTTCAGTCAAGGCGCTCAGTGGTTACTCCTTTTTCTGGGTTTTCGCTTCCGGGCAGCGGCCGGTTTCTC
>JARRPY010000009.1:0-19313 GCA_037382425.1 Deltaproteobacteria bacterium | reverse complement strand
CATGAGGGGCTCTTTTTGAAACGCCGCTTTGAACATTTGGTAATGGCCCATACCACGCCCCCTGGGCACCAGACAACCGGCAGATGTGGATACTCAAAGTGTCGGAGACTGTCGCCATAGGCTCTGATGGGGCTGCTTTTTAATCGATTCTCAATTGAGACTTTTGAGAATGCAAGATCCAAAATTTAGGCGACGTTTCAAAAAGAGCCCCTCATGCCCTCGGTAAAGCAACTGAAAAAACACATGCGGAAACCCTAGCATAAATACGTTATCTAAGAGCGTAAAGGTCAGACACCGACAATGCCCGAATCTGAAGACAACCTCCCTCAGACATCACAACACCATGACGTGCGTGTGGATGCCCATGTGGATCTTCCTTATTTTATGGCACGCCACGCTCCGAAGTCAATGCTCAGCCAGATTAAAGATGCGCCTTTTACCTTGAGCAAGGCAATATCTGCCGGAATTCGGCTTTTTGTTACGGCCATTTACTGTGAAGACCGGTTTAACGGCCCGGGGTCTTTTCAACATTTCCAGGAGATATTAGGTACCACCTTGAACACGTACGACGAGGTGGTCGTAGTGAAAGATCGCGTTGCCCTTGAACAAGGGCTTGAAACATCCGAAAAGGTGTGTACGCTTTTTCTCCTGGAGAACGCGGACGCCCTAGTGGGACAGACGGCCTATATGGAGCGATTGGGAGATACGGGGATTCGGATCGTGGGACTTACCCATGTGGGAAAGAATCGGCTGGCGGACGGTAATCTGATTCGGTTTTCTGATGGACTGACAAAAACGGGGGCGACGGTTGTCCGCCAACTGTTGGATCTCCGCGTTCTTTTGGATACGGCCCACCTCCATCCCGCGTGCTTTTGGCAGTTGATGAGGACCTGCGAATCACCCATCATCTCTTCTCATACGGGCATCAGAGAGGTCTGTGAGACGCCCAGGAACCTGAGTCTGGAACAAGTAAAGGAGATCGACGAACGCGGGGGAGTGGTGGGTATCACATTCAATCCCGAAATGCTGACTATTGCAACAAAGGCGTCGTTGGACGATGTATTTGCGCACCTCGATACACTGGTACAGCGGTTCGGCCCTCAAGTCGCAGGGATCGGTTCCGATTTCTGCGGATTCGACGGGGTCACGGAAGGTTTGGAAGACATTGCCAAAATCGATTTCTTGGCCCATAAAATGGAAATCCACGGCTATCCCAAAGAGGCTGTGGCAATGATTATGGGGCATAACTGGTTGAGGGTACTGCAGTTTGCTCTTTAGTTGATTCGCCTACAATATTAATGGTGACTATAAAATCTTCCTTTGGTATCCCGACATGCCTGATGGCCACTATTTTTTTCGGAAGATGAGTTGAGGAGAAGCGAGATCCCGTAATGGCCACCACAACTACCAGAACGACCGATCTGCACATCCCCCATTCGTCCTGTATGTTCGAACGACAACCGGACCCCTGTGGGATCATCATAGTGGGCGCTTCAGGAGACTTGACTTCCAGAAAGTTGATCCCGTCTCTCTTCAGGCTCTTTATAAATGGTGGATTGCCGGAGCCCTTTTTTATCGTGGGATGCGCCCGAAGCCGGTTTGAATCCTCGGATTTCAGGGAAAAAGTGAGCGGGAAGGCCTTGAAGGGCCTATCTGCCGATCCTGCGCATTTGGAGAGGTTCCTGCGACACCTTCATTACCGGGTCATTGACTATGAGGATGAGGCATCCTTTATTGAGCTTTCGGAATTTCTCCGTTCGCTTGAAAAAGAATATCCGGTATCGGGGAACCGGATCTTTTACCTGGCTGTCCCGCCCCTATTGTATGAATCCACAGCACAAATGCTCGGTTCCTCCGGAATGGCTGAGGAAGGGGAGGAGGGAAACGGATGGATCAGAATCGTGGTTGAAAAGCCCTTTGGCAGAGACCTGGATTCTGCCGTTAAACTGGATCGTACACTCCATAGCCATTTCCAAGAGCATCAGATTTTCAGGATCGACCATTATCTCGCCAAGGAGACCGTTCAAAATATTCTGATGTTCCGTTTCGCCAATGCCATCTTTGAACCGCTATGGAACCGGCGTTATGTGTCTCACGTCCGTATCATGGCCGCGGAAGCCCTGGGCGTTGAGCATCGTGCGGGGTATTATGAGGGCACGGGTGTGCTGAGGGATATGTTTCAGAATCATATGATGCAACTCCTGGCCCTGACCGCCATGGAACCGCCGTCCCGTTTCGAAGCGGAGCGGGTTCGGGACGAAAAAACCAAGACCTACCGAGCGCTCAGGCCATTTCCGGTGGATCATCTCAATGAGGCGCTGGTGCTGGGCCAGTATGGGACCGGCCGTATCGACGGGAGGGCGGTGCCTGGGTACCGGGAAGAGACCGGCGTCGATCCGGAGTCGTTGACGCCCACATTCGCCAGCATGCGAATTTTCCTGGATAACTGGCGATGGCAAGGCGTACCCTTCTACCTGACGTCTGGAAAGCGACTCCGGGAAAAGCGCACCGAGATTTCCATCCATTTTAAAGAGGTCCCCCATTCCATGTTCAGAGATACGCTGGGAGAGCATATCCTGGCCAATCAACTGACGCTCGGTATTTATCCGGATGAAAAGATATACATGACCTTTCAGACCAAAAACCCGGGGGCCAGGGTATGTCTCCGATCCGTGACCATGGATTTCAATTATCATCAGGAATACTCCGGCCCCCTACTGGACGCATACGAAAAGGTCCTCCTCGATTGTATGTTGGGTGACCACATGCTTTTCTGGCGGCAAGATGGCGTGGAATTGTGCTGGGCGTTTCTAACGCCCATATTGAGGGAGTGTGAGTCATGCGGGGATCGGGCGAAAAACCTCCTGCCCTATGGATCCGGCACCTGGGGACCGGAGGCGGCGCAGAAATTTTTGGCCGGATCGCCTTGAAGCAGCCACTCACCGGATTCCTTCAATGACCATTCCGCGCTTCTCAAAGTGGCGTAAGTCGCGGTTGGCTGGCATCGTACGCCACGGTGAGGTTCCCCCCCGGTTCGACGGACCGCGTTGCATGAAAAATCAGTGTGTGCTATATGGGCTGTCAGGGGGGAATGGCATGTTAAAAGACCATTAAACTCATGACAGTGAGGTAATCCATGAAAAAGAAAATTCTCATCGCAATTGACGACTCGGAAAATGCCAAGCGGGCCGTGGAATTCGTGGCCGCGACCTTCAAGGCGGACCACACGATTACGCTTTTTAGTGTGTCATTGAATACCACCGCCATATGCGATTTAAACAGTCCGGGACTGACACCCTATTTTGTGTCCGAACAGACGACCTTCTGCCAGATGGAAGACCAGCAAAAGGCCCTGATGCAGACGGCCCTGGAAAAGGGCAAGGAGACGTTACGCAATGCGGGATTTGAGGAGAAAAACATCCAAGCCCGGCTGGAGACAGAAAAGAAAGGGGTCGCCCGGGCCATCCTCGAAGAGATTCATTCCGGATACGATCTCGTCGTTCTGGGGCGGAGAGGCATCGGTCGTGTGCAGGAATTCTTTATGGGGAGCATATCCCAAAAGGTCGTTAATTCCGCCCGCGACGTATCGATTCTGCTGGTGGACTAAGGAGCCCTAATCCACCTTTTTAAATTTGGTTTTTACGGCCCCGCATATGGGACAGTTTAAAGGGGCCTCGTCTTCATTGATATACCCACAGACCTGGCAGACGTAATAAACGGTTTCTCGATCGGCCAGCATGTCGTTCATGGCCTTTTTGTAGAGGTCCGCATGCCGGCTCTCCACGTCTCTCGACTGGGAGAATGCATTCATGGCATGCGCCTTGTCTTCTTCCGAGGCATCCTGAATCAGTTTGGGGTATTCATCCACATTGGCCTTGATTTCATTCTGGAAAGCGGTTTCAAGGTTCTCTTCTGTGGTTCCGATTTTGCCGCGCATCAAGCGGAGGTAGCGCCTGGCATGTACGGATTCCGCATCGGAAACCGCCCGGAATAGCCGGGCGATCTGTGTGTAGGATTCCGCATCGGCCTTCTTGGCAAAGGCATCGTTTCGAACCGCGGCCTTGGATTCCGCCGCAAAGGCGTAGGCCAGATTTTTTTCGGTCTTCTCGGGCATTGCGAACCCTCCTTTTTTCGAATTAATATACGGAAAAACGGCCGATAAAGTCAACCACTGCCGAGCCCACCTCGATTCCATTGAAGCGCTTTGGCCGGATCTCATCGGGTCTGATGGGATGAAAAAAGAAATCAAAGGATGTCTCATGAGACACTCGTGTTCCATCTCCTCTAGTGAGACACGTTGTATATGGCCCTCCTGAGTCCGATCGACCTCGCTTTAAACCGAAAATTTATCCAATGGGGCGAAGTTAGAGCAAAAATACCGTCTATACCCCATTGCGAGACGCCATTGGAATAGGGGAACGTCGGTGGGAACGTGGTTGTGTTATTGATACATAAACGTATCAAAAATGAACCGGCTCTACCGATAGCATGTCGCTTGGTATTAGAAAATAACTTACTGAAATAATAAGATAATATGGAAATTACGATCTGTATCAGGGTCTTCTGGCATGAAAACTGCTGTTAGGTGAGAGCTAAAGATTCTCTTGACACGTTCCCTCGCGGCTGGAGTAAAATCGTGAAACGATGTGATGAATGCATATTAAAGACGTTGAGTCTCGTTGAAAGAATGATGGAACTTGCAGACGAGGGGGATGACGTACGAGAGGATGCGGGTTGCGGTGTGTTGTACGGTGTATTGCGCGACTCTGCGTTCAAGATCAGAAAGCTGGCTGAGGCAGAAGTGGCCGCACATGTGAAAAAGGGTTGGTGGGACAATCAAACTGAAGGAGGATGAAAAATGGGAAAATTTGAATGCAAAAATTGCGGATATGAAAAAGAGGCCCGTTGTAAGCCCCAGAAATGTCCTAAGTGTGAGGGCAAGAAAACGTTTGAGAAAAAAGAGTAGACAATCCATATCCAAGAATCACCTATGAAACGAAGTTGTCTAGATACACACTTGAGGGGGTAAAGTGATGAGCAAGACAGAACAGGATTTAAGAGAGGCCTTTGCGGGAGAATCCCAGGCCAACAGGAAGTACCTGGCGTTTGCCAAGCAGGCGGATAAGGATGGATATCCTCAGGTGGCCAAGCTCTTCAGAGCCGCGGCTGAAGCGGAAACAGTTCATGCCCATGCCCATTTGAGGGCGTTGAAGGGCATCGGAAGCACGGCGGACAATCTCAAAGAGGCGATAAAGGGAGAGATCCATGAGTTCAAGACCATGTACCCCGGAATGATTTCGGATGCAGAGGCCGAAGGAAACAAGGTCGCGCTTAGATCATTCAAGTTTGCCAACGAGGTGGAGGAGGTTCATGCCGGGTTGTACCAGAAGGCCTTGGACAGCCTGGATAATCCGAGTGATGTGGCGGCCTACTATGTCTGCCCCGTGTGCGGGTACACGGCCGAAAACCAAGCCCCGGACCCATGTCCGGTATGCGGCGCCAAGGCGTCTGTATTTATGAAAATAGACTGAAACTGAAACAGGTGTTTGTGCCATAGGAGGTTCAAAATGGCTGAGCCGGAAGACATGTGGCAGTGCCAAACCACGAATTGCGGATGTATCTACGATCCGGACAGAGGCGACCGAAAGGGCAAGATTCAGAAGGGAACCCGTTTCGAGGAACTCCCTGATGACTGGAAATGTCCGGTGTGTGGTGCCAGTAAGAAAGCGTTCAGGTGTCTGGGCGATCAACAGTGACATCCTGCATATTGAGCTATTAAGACCAACCGCATTTGAAATAAATTAAGGAGGAAGCGAGGATGACCCTTAATGGAACTCAAACTGAAAAAAATCTTCTAACGGCCTTTTCGGGTGAATCCCAGGCAAGGAATCGATACACCTACTTCGCCAGCCAGGCAAAAAAGGATGGTTTTGTACAGATTTCCTCAATATTTGAGGAGACCGCAAATCAGGAAAAGGAGCATGCCAAGCGCCTGTTTAAATTTCTCGAGGGCGGGGAGTTGGAAATTTCGGCCGGTTTTCCAGCCGGTGTCATCGGCAGTACCGTGGAGAACCTTGAGGCGGCTGCCGCAGGGGAGAACTATGAGCACACCGAGATGTATCCGGGATTCGCTAAAATTGCAAAAGAAGAGGGATTCAAAGAGATTGCCTCTGTTTTTAGCGCTATCGCCGTGGCCGAGAAGCAGCATGAAAAGCGGTACAGAGATCTGGCAGCCAACATCAAAGCGAATCGCGTTTTCAGGAGAGATGAACCGGTGATGTGGCGGTGCAGAAACTGTGGATATCTCCACGAAGGAGTCGAGGCCCCGAATGCATGCCCCGCATGCGCTCATCCACAGGCCCATTTTGAGCTTTTGGGCGAGAACTGGTAATCGCGTCATTCGGATGTGACCCTTCTGACACAGTTCCTTGGCTGTCTCGGAAAATTCATAAAAAAACCTTCAGACCATAACATTTAAATTTTTAAAGAGGAGATTTTATCATGGCAGAAAAATTGGAAGTATATAAGTGCGAGGCATGTGGAAACATCGTCGAGGTCGTACATGGGGGGAAGGGTGAACTGGTTTGTTGTGGCAAACCCATGGTTCTTCAAAAGGAGAACACGGTGGATGCAGCCAAGGAAAAGCATGTTCCCGTGGTTGAAAAACTGGCGGATGGTGTGAAAGTGAACGTCGGTGATGTGCCGCATCCGATGGAGGAAAAGCACTATATCGAGTGGATAGAAATTATTGTTGATGGGAAAGCCTATCGGCAGTTTCTAAAAGCGGGCGATAGCCCTGAAGCGGTGTTTAATGTCGAGGCCGATACCCTAACCGCCAGGGCGTATTGCAACATCCATGGACTCTGGAAGAGTTGAGATGAGGGAGGTAAAACCATGTCCAAGCGTAAATATGAAGTGAAAGCAGAATGTCCCGCCTGCGCATGTGGTGACATAACTTTTCTCGGCCCTGAAAAGCTCAGGGAAAAGTTCATTGGGAACGAAGATGAAATCGAAATCCTCTGCCCTCACTGCGGGACGAAGATAAAAGGTAAAGTACATACGCACGAGGAAGAGTGAAGCGCCAAATAGATAAAAACGCATTTCCCCTAAATTGCCCGGGGCAACCCTATTAAACTTGTCCCAGGTTTGGAGGTCAATAATGGGAAAGGTACTGGTGGTCTACGCCACAAGGGCGGGTGCCACCCGGAAGATTGCCGAACTGCTCGCTGAAGGCATCCGCATTACGGGTAATGACGCAACCGTGGCGAACGTCACGGAAGTGAAGAATGAGGCGGACTTAAAAGGATACGATGGATATGTATTTGGATCCGCCACCTATCACGGCCAGATGATGCAGGGAATGAAGACCATGCTGTTTCTGGCGGAAAAAGCCAAACTCGAAGGAAAGGCCGGGGGATCCTTCGGGGCCTTCGGCTGGAGCGGTGAGGCGCCGGATCGTATATATGATACCATGAAACACATCCTGGAGATGGATATGGTCGGCGGGCCGCTGCGGCTCAAGTCCGCCGCTTTGGGCGGCGGCACACAGATGGCCCAGGAGTATGGTCGTGAAGTGGGAAATAAGCTGAATGCATGATGCACAGATTTAATAATTAAATGTGAAAGGAGACGACCCATGAGTACACCGCAACATTGCCCCGGGTTTGAAGCGGCAAAAAATTTGAAGGCATTCACGTGCAAATGCCCCAACTGTGGAAAAGAAAAAGAGATCTTTTCGGATGAATTCGATCGGGAGCATACCTGTTCCGGTTGTCACCAGAAGATCGATTTTACTCAATGTACGTTGGAGGCGGGGACTTAAGACTCGAAACGATTGCTGGAACTCAACAGGACGTCCGCAAGGCCTTAACCGGCGTGACGAGGCAAATGTACAGTCATTTTGTAGGATAGAAACAATACCAAAGGAGGAAAGTAATGGATAAATACGTATGTTCAGTTTGTGGTTATGTATATGATCCCCAAGAGGGAGATCCGGACAATGGCGTTAAGCCGGGAACCGCGTTCGAGGATCTTCCGGACGATTGGGTATGCCCGGTATGCGGGGCCGATAAGGAGTTGTTTGAGAAGGAATAAATCCCAGGGGTCCGACGCGTTCATAAAGGGAAAACCGTCGAGACAGGAGGCATAGTTAAATGGCTGAAAACGAAAAGAAGGTATGTGCCCATTGCGGGTATACCGCCGACGGCGCCTTTGTCGGAGATATCTGTCCCGCTTGCGGCATGACGTTTTGGAAGTGTTCCAAGTGCGGCTTTTTGGTGACCGCATCAAACCCGCCGGACACCTGCCCCCAGTGCAAGGAAAAATGTGAATTCAATAATGTGACCTGCTACACGCCGGATTGCGGTGGACCGGGTCATGCAGATCCTCGCTTATAAGGACGCTTGGTGTTCAGTTCCCAGGAGGCGGATAACAGCCCGTGCCGCCGCCTGGCCTCTGAAATGATTCAAGAGGCCCGATCCGAGAGACGCGGTCTTACCCGGGCGTGGTCTCGCAGGATTGGGCAATGCAGAAGTGTATGGGCGATGAAATAGAAGATAAACAGAGATGCCCGGACTGCGTTCAGTGTCAGCTGTGTGCAAGAAGCCGCTGCCGGGCCTGCCGTGACAATAGGCCCGAAGCAGGGGAGGGTCAACTGGGCCCGTTTTTGCGTTACGGGGATTATTTGAAGTGGAAACAAAGGCGAAAGGCCGATTCGGTTTGCAAGTGAGATACAAGGACAAAAGCATCGGGCGGATTGAGGAACCAAAGAATGGAAAATGACACGATCATTGTGAAATGTGCGGGATGCGGCACCAAAAACAGGATTCCCAAGTCTCGGATGAATGATCAGCCCGTCTGCGGCAGGTGCGGTGCACCCATCAGACTCGGAGAATTTTTCGACCGTCCCGTGAATATCACGGATCAGACATTCTCTTTAGAAGTGCTTTCGGCGAGCGGTCCTGTTCTGGTGGATTGCTGGGCTCCGTGGTGTGGTCCATGTAAGACCGTTGCGCCCATACTCGATCAGCTCGCAAGGGAATATGCGGGCCGGGTAAAGATCGCCAAATTGAATGTGGATGAAAATCCGGAAACAGCGTCAAAATATGCCATTCGAAGTATTCCCACCATGATGCTGTTCAAAAACGGTCAAAAAATGAATGCCCTGGTCGGGGCCCTTCCCAAGGCGGAGATCGAACGTGCGCTCAAGGCGGCTTTATAACATGACCCTAAAAAGAAGAATAGGGGGGAGCCATGCTACAGATTGAAGACCTCAAGGTCAAACTCGGGGAAAAAGAGATCTTGAAGCATATCGATCTTGAGATTCACCCGGGAGAAACCCATATTCTTTTTGGCCCCAACGGGTCGGGCAAGACCTCTTTGCTGATGACCATTATGGGGTATCCTCAGTACGAGGTAACCGAGGGGAAGATCTCGTTCAAGGGAGCGGATATCACCCACATGCCCATCAACGAACGGGCGGAATTGGGCATCGGTATGTCCTATCAGCGGCCGCCCACCATCAATGGTCTCAAGACCCGTCAGATGGTCCAGTTGTGCGCACATGAGGAGGAGATGGATGTGGAACATCTGGCCAGACGAGTCAACTTCGAGGAATTCCTGGACAGGGATGTCAATGCGGGATTCTCTGGAGGGGAGATTAAACGGTCTGAACTCCTTCAACTCATGGCCCAGGCGCCTGATCTCATGCTGTTTGACGAACCCGAGTCCGGCGTGGACATGGAAAATATCTCCCTGGTGGGAAGAACCATCGCGTCTTTGTTGCAGAAGGACCTGGGGTCTGAAAAGAAAACGTCGAAGATGCAGGCCAAACTCAGCCGAACCAAGATGGGACTGATCATCACCCACACGGGATACATTTTGGATTATGTGTCGGCGGATAAAGGACAGGTGCTGTTTAATGGGATGCTCAGCTGTGTCAGCAATCCCCGGGAGATCCTGGAGTGCGTGGGAGATTCCGGATACGAGGAGTGTGTGCGATGTATAACCGGGATCAACTGAAGGAAAAGGCCACATCGGCCATCCATAAGAAAGGGGGCATCGGCCCTGATATCGATCTGAGTGCATTTGATGCGGCGCCGTCGCACCATCCGTATCTGGAAAAGGAGGCGCTTCGCACGTTGCCCATGGCCGATCAGCAGCAGTTGATCATGGCCGGTCTGGACGTGACGGAAAAGGACCGGGGCGCTACCTACTTTCAGAAGGACACCGATGTCGTCCATTGCCATACCCGTGAGGACGGGGTGGAGGTGATTCCCATCAAGAAAGCATTGGATACGGTGCCCTGGATCGAAGACTACTATTGGAAATTGGTGAATGTGGATACGGATAAATATACGGCGGCCGCAGAACTGGGGCTTCACGACGGCTACGTGATTCGTGCACTGCCGGGCACCGCCTCCGTGTATCCTGTTCAGGCCTGCCTCTATCTTGAGAAGGAAAACATCCAGCAGAACGTCCACAACATCATCATCGCCGAAGAGGATTCGGAACTCCACATCATTACGGGGTGCGCCACCGCCCCTCATATGAAAAAGGGATTGCACGTGGGGATTTCGGAGTTTTTCGTCAAGAAAAACGCCAAGCTCACCTTTACCATGATCCACAACTGGGCCGAAGACATGATGGTGCGCCCCAGATCCGTGGCACAAGTGGAGGAAGGCGGGTTGTTTCTCAATAATTATATTTGTATGAAGCCGGTTCGATCGCTCCAGATGTATCCCACCACGCATCTCGTGGGAAAAGATGCCGTGGCCCGATTTTACAGTATCATTGTGGGAAGTCCGGGTTCGTCCTATGATTTAGGGGGACGCATCTTTCTCAAACATCCGGGAAACCGGGCCGAGATTGTGGCGAGGACCATCAGTAACGGCGGTGATATCATCGCGAGGGGTCATTTGATTGGTGAGGAACCGGACATTAAGGCCCATCTGGAATGTCGCGGGCTTCTGTTGAATGGGGGCCTGATCCATGCCGTCCCCGAACTCGAGGGGCATGTGGACGGGGTGGAGATGTCTCATGAGGCGGCGGTGGGAAAGATCGCTCAGGAGGAAATTACCTACCTCATGTCCCGCGGGCTTAGTGAGGATGAGGCCACGGCAACCATTGTGAGGGGGTTCCTCAGTGTGGACATTCCAGGGCTCCCGCCCCAATTGAAGGCGGAGATCGACCGGGCCATAGAGGAAAGTGACAAGGATATGATGTAGGACACTAAATCCGATGGGGGTTTTTATTCATGGATAAACAAGTCAAAATGTATACACTGAGTACCTGCAGCCATTGTAAAGCCACAAAGAAATTCTTTGATGACTGTAACGTGGCCTATGAATTTGAGGATGTGGACCTGCTCGAGGGGGATGAGCGGGCCGCCATCCTGGAAGATGTTAAGAAGCTCAATCCCCGATGCTCGTTTCCTACCATTGTCATCGGCGACAAGGTGATTGTGGGATTCAAGGAAGGGGAGATTAAGGAGGCGCTGGGATTATAATGGAAACGGAAAAACTCTATGAGACCCTAAAGGCGGCTCAGGAACCTAAAGGGTATTATTTTAACAAGGATAAGACCCGGGTGCTTGAGATGCTTGACGCGCTTCAGACAAACAGAGAGCGATACGGCTACATGAGTTGCCCGTGCAGACTGGCCGCCGGTGATCGGGCCACGGACAAGGATATCATCTGCCCCTGCGTGTATCGTGAGGCCGATGTCCGGGAATACGGGAGCTGCTACTGTAACCTGTATGTCTCCAAAGAATGGAACGAGGAAAAGATTCCGCACGTGTATGTACCGGAAAGAAGATCACCTGTACTCTAGGTGATGGGGATAGGCAAGATGTTTGTGCTTGGACTTGAGGGGAGCCCACGTAAAAAAGGGAACACGCACATCCTTCTTAACGCCTTTATGGAAGAAGCAAGCGCAACCGGTGCGAGGGCGGTGCAGATTCCCGTGGCCGCAAAGCAGTTCCTGCCCTGCCAGGAGTGCGGCACGTGCGAGCGCAAGGGGTTTTGTCCGCTCGATGATGAGATGCAAAAGGTCTATCCTCTTCTGTGGGAGGCGGATGTCATTGTCCTGGCGACCCCGATTTTCTTCTACGGCGCCACGGCCCAACTAAAAGCCCCCATCGACCGGTCCCAGGCCCTCTGGGCACGAAGATATAAACTGGGGCTCAAAGATCCCGGCAGGAAATGGCGGAAAGGCCTTCTCCTGGCCGTCGGAGCAACCAAGGGCAAAAATCTGTTTGAAGGCACCGCCCTTACCGCCCAGTATTTTTTCGATGCGGTGGGCGCCGGCTTTGAAGGGACCCTCGGCTACAGGAAGATCGAAGCCGCAGGCGATATCAAAGATCATCCCACGGCCTTAAGTGACGTGAAGGAAAAGGCCGTTGAACTCACCTCCCCGTTTCTCGATCGGAAAAAAATACTGTTCGTGTGCACCGAGAATGCCTGTCGAAGTCAGATGGCCGGTGCCTTCGCCCGGTTTCATGCCGGAGACCGGATCGAGGCCATCAGTGCGGGGAGCAAGCCGGCGGACAAAATCAATCCCCATATGGTCACCGCCATGGCGGAAAAGGGCATCGACATGGCCTACCTCCGGCCACGAGCCCTGGAAGAAGCCGGCCGAGAGGGAAAACCCGATCAGATTGTTTTGATGGGGGGCGAAGATCAATGCCCCATCTTTCCCGGTGTCCCCAGAAAGAGATGGGACCTGGAAGACCCGGCAGATCGATCCATGGAGGTCATGCGTCGGATAAGGGATGAGATTGAGGAACGGGTTTTTTCGTTATTAGGCAAATAATATCTGTGGGTTACAGAATCGTTGATCAGCATTTCAAATATTGGGGGTAACCCTCCTGGATTCCCGCTTTCGCGGGAATGACAAAACAAGTCAACTGCCCGTCATTATTTATAGAGAAGGTAAACATTGAACAGCCTGTATACAAAAGGAGTCAGACATGAAACCGGTTGAATTGGCAAAGGATATTTACTGGGTAGGGGCGATCGACTGGAATATCAGGGATTTTCACGGATATTCCACCTATCAGGGATCCACCTACAACGCCTATCTCATCATGGATGAGAAAATCACCCTCATCGACACGGTTAAACGGCCGTTTGCCGATGAACTGATCGACAACATCAGCGCGATCGTGGATCCCAAGAAGATCGATTATGTCATCAGCAACCACACTGAGATGGACCATTCCGGTGGTCTGCCTCGGATCATGCACCGGGTGGGGGAGGACAAGCCCCTGTACTGCTCCAGGATGGGTCATAAGAATCTCTCTAAGCATTTTCCTCAAAAGTGGAATTATCAACCGGTGGAGAGCGGCAGCGAATTGAGTCTGGGCAAGCGAACGTTGACCTTTCTGGAGACCCGTATGCTTCACTGGCCGGACAGCATGTTCTCCTATGCCAAGGAGGATAAGATTCTCTTTTCCAGTGACGGCTTCGGGCAGCACTATGCCGGGCTGGAGAGGTTTGATGACGAGGTCGGGGACGCGATCATGCCCCATGCCAGGAAATACTTTGCCAATATCCTGCTGCTCTACGCACCCCTGGTGCTCAAGCTGGTGGATCAGGTGACCGAAATGGGCCTGGAGATCAAGATGATCTGTCCGGATCACGGGATCATTTGGCGCAAGGACCCGTCCAGGATCATCAACGCCTATGTGGAATGGAGCCAGCAGACGCCGAAGAGAAAGGCCGTTGTCGTTTATGACACCATGTGGCACAGCACCGAACTCATGGCCGACACCATTGTGGAGGCCCTGGGCGCCGAGGGCGTGGATGCCAGGCCCTACCATTTGAGGGCCGATCACCGAAGTGATGTGATCACCGAAGTCCTGGATGCGGGGGCCGTTGTGGTCGGATCCCCCACCCTCAATAATGGGCTTTTCCCCACGGTCAGCGATTTTCTGACCTATATGAAAGGCTTGAAACCGCAGAACAAGGTCGCCGCCGCCTTCGGCTCATACGGATGGAGCGGAGAGGCGGTCAAGTTGATCACCGCCGAACTGGAGGCGATGAAGTTCGATGTGGTGGATCCCGGCGTAAGGGTCCAGTACGTGCCGGTTGAAGCGGGGTTGGATCAGTGCAGGGCCCTGGCCAAAAAGATTGCCCAGGCGCTGCCGGACTGATGGGTTCACCCCCGTTGGGTTTGTGAGACCGCAAGACCCGGCCAAACGCCGATGAACAAAATCCCGGTCATCGATTTAAGTGAGTGCGCCTATTGTGAAACCTGCATGACCCTTTGCCCTGACGTGTTTCATGTGAATGCCCAGACCGGTCTCATGGAGACGGCGGCGCTCGATGTGTACCCGCAAGAAGAGATCGAGACCGCCATCAGCTGCTGTCCCAAAGACTGTATCCACTGGGAGGAGGCGGATTGAGCCGGGGAGACCTGAAAACCCGGGTGGAGCGGCTCCTGAGGGGCGAAGATCCTGACGGAGCGATGGCCGAACTCTCCCGTCTACCGGCCGGAAAAGTGGTCAATGTGCTCTTCTCTTTTCTGTATGCCGGGGACGGGGTACTGAAAATGCGGGCGATTACGGCCATGGGGAAGGTGGTGAGCCGCCTTGCAAACCAGGACATGGAGAGCGCCCGGGTCATCCTCAGACGACTCATGTGGAACCTGAACGATGAGTCAGGGGGAATCGGCTGGGGATCGGCCGAGGCCATGGGCGAGATCCTGGCGTGTCATGAAGGGCTCGCCCGGGAGTATGCACCGATTCTCGTCTCTTATGCTCGGGAGGACGGCAATTTTCAGGAAAACGAAATGATGCAGCGGGGGGTGCTTTGGGGAATCGGTCGGCTGGCTCAGGTCAGTCCGACTGCCGTACAGGATGCGGTGCCCCATATCGCCCTGTTTCTCGACTCCAGAGATGCCACGGTGCGGGGCTATGCCGCCTGGGTGATCGGTATGGCGGCCCCCGGGACAACCACGGACGAACTCAGGGCCCTATTGTCGGACGAAGAGGAGATTCAGATCTGGAGGAATCAGCAACTCGAAACATGTCGGGTGAAGGACCTGGCTGAGGCGGCCCTAAGCCATTGAGGTACCGTTCATGATCAAGTACACCGGTGTCAATCACCTCGCCATGGCCACCGGGGATATGGACAAGACCATTCGGTTCTGGCGCGATCTGCTCCATATGCGGCTGGTGGTGGGCTTAGGCCGTCCGGGATACCGGCACTACTTTTTTGAGATATCGGAGACCGACACGATCGCTTTTTTTGAATGGCCTGATGTGGAAGCGATTCCGGATAAAGACCATGGTGTGCCGGTCAAAGGCCCGTTTGCCTTTGACCATGTCTCCATCGGTGTGGCCCATGACGAGGATTTGTGGAAAATCAAGGACCGACTCGAGGTGGCGGGGTTCTGGGTGTCGGAAGTGGTGGATCACGGATTTATTCACTCCATATATGCCTTTGATCCCAACCACATTCCCATTGAATTCAGCGCGCCGGTGGCCGATGTGGACATGAGGGCGCATCCCAAAATGCGGGACAAACACCCGAGCGTTGCGGCACTGGAGGGTCCCGAACCCCAATCGGGGATATGGCCCCCGGTGGAGGACCCCACGCCCGCGGAGGATCGCGCGGTTTATCCGGGAGAGGGCCGGGTGCTGGTGGAAGACGACGAAGGCTTTATCAAGAAGTGACGGACAACTCCCGATTGGCTGATCGACCCATCACCCATCAACAATCGCCAATCGTCAATCGTTAGTCCCCCATCTCCGCCATATGGTCATCGTAGATGGTTTCCAGCCTCAGTTTGTGCTTCGATTCCTCCTGTGCCAGGATATCGAAGAGCTTCTTGTGTTCCGGCTGTGTGGCTTGCTTGGAGAAGTCTGAGTAGAACTTGAAGGCCTTTTCCTCTCGTTTCATGGCCAGTTTCAGGATATCCTCATAAGCCATACCCGGTTCGTATTCCAGATCCACCAGGTAATCGCTCCGTTTCAGATCGGGGATTTTTTCCACCGGATATGCGTCGATGTTCTCCTTGGAAAATCCTTCGAGCATGGCCTGGTGTTTCCTTTCTTCTGCTGCGAAGGACTGAAATACGTCTTTCACACCGGAGAATTTTTCTTTCCGGCTTGCCTCTTCGTAGAACTGGGCCGCTTCTATTTCCTTACCGATGGCATATTCCATAATTTCTTCAAAGGACTCAAACTTCATGATATCTCCTCCAGTTTAAATTTGACTGCGAAATGTCAAACCTTTATACTACATAGAAGCACTTGATATGTCAAAGTAAAGTTTGCCATAACATCGTATTCATGTGCGCCATCCGAAGGAAGGAGGCAGTCGATTTAGATGCAAACAGCGGCCGTAGATGACCCGGCGCATCGCATTGAAGAGATTATATTGGCCCACGGCACCAGGGGTATGGATCGGATACGGGGATCCATAATCCCCGGTTACTGCACGCGGGCCGCACAGATCATCCTTGAAAACAGGGGGAAGGTCCTGATCGGCACCGGATTTCCGGTAAACGGCCTCTCCGAGACGGATGGACCGGTGGGGGCCATTTCCCTTTACCGCGTGCTTGAGGCCCTCGGAAGTGAGCCGGTTCTTTTTTGCGCACCGCCCTTGTCACACATCCTTAAGCCGCATTATAAAACATACGAGATGCCCATATGGCCCTGGGAGGAGACCCGTAGGGTGGTGCAATCCGTGCTCGAGGCGTTCGATCCCTGTCTCTTGGTCGCCGTGGAACAACCCGGGGTCGCCGAAGACGGCCGATACTACAACATGAACGGACAAGATATTTCCGGTTCCGTGGCCAAGTTCGATCTCTTCTTCGAATTGTGTGACTGCCCCACCGTCGCGTTCGGCGACGGGGGAAATGAGATCGGTATGGGAAATGTATATGAGACGCTGTCGTCCCTGCCGGTGATCCCATCAATAACCTGCTGTGACGAGTTGGTGATTGCCACGGTGTCGAACTGGGGCGTTTATGGCGTCATTGCCGCCATGAGTCGCCTCATGGGCCGGGATTTACTGGGGGATGTGGATCCGGAATCGGCCATGGTCTATCTGGTGGCCAACGGCTGTGTGGATGGGGTCACGAGTCTGTCGGTGCATACTGAGGATGGGCTTCCGCTCGCCATCGGCATCTCGGTAATTGAACAATTGAGGGAAACCCTGAGAGGAGGTTTGATCAATGAGTAGTGCCGAAGAACAATACGATGCCCACCTGAGCGAATTTCAGAAGACTGGGAGGCGCCATGGAATTCTGTTTTGAAAACTGATACAAAAGAGGCCCGGTTTCACTGGTATGAAGTCGGCAAACTCAATGCATCCTATAACTGTCTCGACCGGCATATGGAACACCTGAAAGATAAAGTCGCCTATTACTGGGAGGGCGATGATCCCACCCATCGACAGGTCCTGACCTATTCGGATTTGTACGATCAGGTCAACCAGACCGCGGCGGTACTCAAGTCTTTGGGCGTCAACAAGGGGGATCGGGTCATTATCTATCTTCCCATGATCCCCCAGCTCCCGGTGACCATGCTGGCCTGTGCCCGGATCGGCGCGGTTCACAGCGTGGTGTTTGCCGGGTTCAGTGCCGAGGCCCTGGCCAATCGTATCGAAAATTGTGAGTCGAAACTGGTGATCACGGTGGACGGGGGTTTCCGGGCCGGCAAAATGATTCCCCTCAAGAAGACCGTGGATCAGGCCGTTTCACACACCCCCGGGGTGGAAACGGTCCTGGTCTTTAAATATGCCGGTCTCAAAAATCCCCCTGGTAGAGGACCGGATCAAGAACCGGATGAAAAAGCGGTGTGGTTCCATGAGGTGGCGGATGGGATTGAAGGGGCGAGCGAGGTGGCCCCGGAACCCATGGACGCCGAAGATCCGCTGTTTATCCTCTATACCAGCGGCAGCACGGGCAAACCCAAAGGCGTGGTCCACACCCATGGGGGGTATCTGGTGTATGCGGCCATGACCACTCAGCTGGTGTTCGACCTGAAGCCCGAGGAGGTCCTCTGGTGCACGGCGGATATCGGATGGGTGACGGGGCATACCTATGCGGTGTACGGCCCGCTCATCAACGGCAACACCGGGGTGCTCTTTGAAGGGGTCCCCGGTTATCCGGCCTATGACCGATACTGGGAAATCGTGGCACGGTATGGGGTCAATAAGTTCTATACGGCCCCCACGGTCATCCGTGCCATGGCCAAAGAAGGAGAGGCCATGGTGCAGAAGCACGACATCTCCTCTCTCAAACTGCTGGGGAGTGTGGGGGAGCCGATCAATCCGGAGGCCTGGCGGTGGTATTATCATTATGTGGGCCGGGATTGGTGTCCCATTATGGATACCTGGTGGCAGACGGAGACCGGCGGCCACATGCTCACGCCCCTGCCCGGGGTGGCCTCCATCAAACCCGGATCGTGTGCCTTTCCTTTTTTCGGAATCGATCCCGTGATTCTGGATCCCAACACCGGGGAAGAGACCCGGTATCCGGATCAGGAAGGCGTATTGTGCATCCGCAAGCCGTGGCCGGGGATGGCCCGAACCATCTATAAGGATCACGAGCGGTTCAAGGAGACCTATTTCAGTCGGGCCCCGGGCATGTACTTCACCGGGGACGGGGCCAAGAAGGACGAGGACGGCTATTTTTGGATCACCGGAAGAATCGACGATGTGATCAATGTGTCCGGCCATCGAATGGGCACCGCGGAGATCGAATCCGCGCTGGTCCTCCACGATCAGGTGGCGGAGGCTGCGGTGGTGGGATTTCCCCATCCGGTGAAAGGGCAGGGGATTTACGCCTTTGTCACCCCCAATACGGGCGTCGAGAAGTCCGATGCCTTCAAGAAAGAGCTGATCCAATTGGTCCGTTCGGAAATCGGTCCCATTGCCACCATTGATCAAATCCAGTGGGCCGATGCCCTTCCCAAGACCCGCAGTGGCAAAATTCTGAGGCGCCTGCTCCACAAGATCGCCGCGGGCACCATGGACGAGTTGGGCGATACCTCCACCATCGCGGATCCCCAGGTCCTGGAACAGCTCATAAAGGACCGGTTAAACATGGGGGAAAGGCGTTAATCAACACTCAAAAATCGCCAATCGCCAATCGCAAATCCAGGGTCCCATGCCCACAATAAAAAGAGCCCAATGTGTGGACAAAAAGGGGTGTGCGTTCGAAGTGGGGTCGTGCGCCGAAGGGGATCTCTTATGCCTCACTGAAATGTATGATGCGTTTTCGCCCGTTCCAGCGTCCCAGGGACTTCCGCCGGAAAGCCCGGCAATGCGGACGGCGTGGGTCGAAGGCATGGTGGCGAATGG
>JARRPY010000008.1:0-21877 GCA_037382425.1 Deltaproteobacteria bacterium | reverse complement strand
CGGCAAACGGATTTGACGCCACGCCGATAAAGAGTTTGGGTGGCACCTGAATGTCCTTGCCGCTCAGGAACTTTCCTTGGTCTCGCATGGTCTTGGCGGTGTGGATCAACTGCATGGAATCGATATCAAAGACATTCTTGGCTTCAGGATGATCCCCGAATTTCTGATGATCTCCGGACAGGCACAGCATGTTCCTTATGCCATGGGTGTAGACTCCCAAAATATCACTCTGAATGGCCAGACGATTCCTGTCCCGGCACACCATCTGGAAGTTGGGTTCGAGGCCTTCTTCCATCAATATGAGAGATGCGGCCCAGCTTGACATCCTCACCACTGCGGTCTGGTTGTCGGTTACATTTACGGCATCCACGTTTCCCTTTAGATATAGAGCCTTTTTTCGAAGCTGCTCCACATCGGCCCCTTCTGGCGGTCCGCACTCCCCGGTGAAGGCAAATTGTCCCGATTTCAAAATCTTCTCTAAATGGCTTCCGTTTTTATGCTCGCTCATCTGGACAAATCCTCCCTTACCTGCTTTCTCGGACCGCCATCCCTCGACGTCACCCAGTTCTTCGGCGGAATGAAGACATCGATCAAGTGGCTTTGCCCCTGCTGTTCCAGTCTTTCATGGATCATGTACCAGGCGCAGGGGATATCGGGATTGATCTCACAACTCCCATTATTGGTGCCGCCGCAAGGGCCGTTCATTAAGGATTTCGAGCACCGGGTAATGGGGCAGATGCCGCCGGTCAGGTACAAAATACAATCCCCGCACATCTGACACCGTTCGCTGAATTCTCCGGGTGCATCCACCACGCCTACGAATGTGGTATTGAGGCCGGGAAGCACGATTTTTTCCGGAAACTTTTCTCCCAAAAACTGGACACCGGCGCCACAGGCAAGGGACAAAATGGCATCCGCTCCCTCAATATCGTCACGGGCCTGCTCGAAATATTCGTGCTCGCATTGGCGTTCTATGCCGCTGTTTTGTATTTCGATCTTCCCATCTTCCTGCTTGGCCTTCATGCGCAGCAGAGATCCCAGGATCTCCGCTTCCTTGTTCCCCCCCTCATGGCAAACCGCCACACAGGTGTTACAGCCAAAAACGAGGACCTTTTTGTAGTCCTTAATCATATCCCATATGTCTTCCAAGGGTTTCTGTTTTCCCACAATCATTGCCGCAGACTCCTTATATTGCAACACTACTGGTTTTTAAGACAGGGCTTGGTCCTTTGGCTTTCGAAGAAGCGCGCATCTATATTTAACCGCCGTTATCCGCCCACCAGATCGGTGAGGGGCCCAGCTTTCTGATCCTCTCGGTGAATTCCGTGCAGAGTTCCGTCCATTTGGGTCCCATGGCAGCGGACAGGTTGTACATCTCCACTCTCTCGGGATCAATTCCCACTTGGGGGAGGAGGGTTTTGATATAATCTATCCGCTTTCTGGCGTTTGTATTTCCTTCCAGGAAATGACACTGTCCCTCGAGTCACCCGGTAACGAAAACCCCATCCATCCCTCTTTCAAAAGCGCGAAGCAGATAAAAGTGATCGAGTTTCCCGGTACAGGGCAATCGAATGATTTTTACATTGGTTGGATAGGAAAGCCGCATCACCCCAGCCAAATCGGCGGCGGCAAACGCGCAGTAATGGCAGGCAAAGCCCAGCACATTCGGTTCCCATTCAGCAGGTATGTCCCGAGGTGCTTCTATGGCGGGGTCTTCGTCCTCGATGGCCTGCACGGATTGTTCAGCCATGCTTAAATACTCCTTGTAGATTACATCATCATTCAGTTGGTATCGAGTTAAGGGTGCGTCATGAATTTTAAATCATTCCGATCATCCTATGCCGCCGCCTTTGGGGCGTCGGGTTCTGCCAAGGCATCAATCATGGCCACGATTTGATCATCCTTGAAGTTATTCACCTGAAACGCCTTGGCAGGACATACTCCCGCACATATGCCGCACCCCATGCACTTGACTTCGTTATGCGAGATTTTTCCGTCTTTGTCGATGTACGGAGACCCAAAAGGGCACACCCGTAAACAGGTCAGGCACGACATGCAGATGTCCCTGTTATGTTTGGCGACGGTCCCTGACACCGCCAAGGAATCCTTTGATAATAACACGGATGCCCTCCCGGCGGCGGCAAGTGCCTGACTGATCCCTTCATCGAGGTTTTTGGGCGCATGGGCCAAACCGCAGACGAAGATGCCCTCTGATGGGAAATCCACGGGTCTCAGTTTGACATGGGCTTCGAGAAGGTAGCCGTCGGGATTCACGGTAAGCTTGTAGAGTTCCCCGATATCGCCTGTTGACGGATGAGGCCTTATGCCCGTGGAGAGGACCAGATAATCTGCATGCAACGCCACATCCCTGTTCAGCATGGGATCGAAGGTTTCCACGAGGATCCCCCGGTCATTGGGAGATACCCGAGGTTTGTTATCCACGCTGTACCGAACGAAAATGACGCCCAAATCGCGCGCTCTTTTGTAATAGTCTTCCCTGAGCCCATAGGTTCGGATGTCGCGGTAAAGAATAAAGACTTGCGCTTGGGGCGCCTTTTCTTTGATCTCTATGGCATTCTTGACCGCATCCTGACAGCATATCCGGGAGCAATAATTATTGGGTTCTTCCCGGGACCCCACGCACTGAATCATGACATAGGTATCAGAGGATTTGGCAGGCTCTTGGAAGAGTTGTTTCTCGAGCTCCCTTTGAATCAGAACGCGCTCATGGTCTCCATAGAGGTATTCGGTGGGGGTGTAGAATTGGCCCCCGGTGGCCACAATCACTGCGCCGTGCTCAAAAGAGGTGCCGTCCGTCAGTTCGCTGACAAAATTCCCGACGAATCCGTCCGTATGCTTGACCGTGACCCCGGTATGGGTCTTTATCTTCGGGTGCGCATTGACATCGGCGATCTTATGGGTCAAGAAGTCCCGAACATCCTGATGATCCAGGGTGGTGTAGACTTTCGATCCGAGACCCCCCAAACCGTCCTCCTTTTCCACCAAATGAATTTGGAATCCTTGGTCGGCCAGGGCCAGGGAAGCGGTTAATCCGGCCACGCCGCCGCCGATCACCAGGGCGGAAGGGTTTACGGGCACGGATTCGGATTGAACCGGCAAGAGGTTCCGGCTCTTGGCAACGCTCATCCGTATGATCTGCTTTGCCTTTTGAGTGGCTTTCTCATTCTGTCCCATGTGGCACCAGGCACATTGCTCCCTGATGTCGGCGAGGTCGAAGAGATATTTGTTGAGGCCGGCATCCCGTATGGTCTCCTGAAACAGAGGCTCGTGGGTTCTGGGGGTACAGCTGGCGACCACGACACGGTTCAACCCCTTTTCCCTCACCAGAGACTTTATTTTATCCTGGCTGTCTTGGGAGCAGGCATAGAGCAGGTTTTCGGACATTGGGCAGCGTCTGTACCTCCTCTACCACCTCCGGAATATCGACGGTTTGAGCAATATTGATGCCGCAATGACAGACAAAGACACCGATTTTGGGTTCCTGATTCGACACGTCTATTTCCGGGGGCAGTTCTTTCACCACGGTTTCGGTTCCCCGGGCTTCCGCCAATAGGCTCATGGCCCTTCCGGCCACCGCGCTTCCCTGGGTCACGGTTTCAGGAATATCCTTGGGGCCCTGATATATCCCCGTCACGTAGATGCCCGGCCTGGATGAATCCACGGGCTCGAAAGGAGAGGTTTCGGCAAAGCCGTACTGATTGGGTTTTATGCCAAAGATTTGAGCAAAATCCCGGGCATTCCTGTGCGGCTGAAACCCCACCGAGAGGACCACCATGTCGAAGGTCTCGTCCATCAACTCCCCATCTTCCGTTGCATACCGAAGGATCAGATTTCCCGTGCCCACTTCATCCCGAACAGCGGAAACCATGGCCCGCTGATACCGCACATCGTATTCATTCTTGGCCCGGTCCACATACCTGTCGAACTCTTTTCCATAGGCCCTCATCTCCTTATAGAAAATGGTGGGATTGATATTTTTGTCGTGTTCACGGGCGATGATCGCCTGTTTGGTGGCATACATGCAGCAGACGGAAGAACACCAGGGGTTTGCGTTGTGCGTGTCACGGGAGCCCACGCACTGTATCCATGCGACCTTTTGCGGATGTTTCCCATCACCGGGACGTTTTACTTCTCCCGAATAGGGCCCGGATGCGGATAGGATCCTTTCAAATTGGACAGAGGTCACCACATTGGGGTATCTGCCGTATCCCAGTTCCGCCCGAACATCGGGATTATATCGGCCGAGGCCGGGACCCAATATCACGGCACCCGCATGAAGTTGAAATTCTTCTTCCGTCTGTTCGAAATCAATGGCCTTCGACGGACAGAGTTTTTCGCAAGCCCTGCATTTGCCTTTTTGAAAATAAATGCAGTTGTCTTTGTCGATCAGCCGCGTGCTGGGAAACGCTTGGGGGAACAAGGCGTAAATTGCTTTTCGAATCCCCAACCCCTGGTCGTATTCACTGGCGACCTTTTTGGGGCATTTTTCCTGACAAAGACCGCATCCGGTACATTTTTCGGCATCCACGTAGCGGGGATGCCGTTTTAACCGGACGGAAAAATCTCCGGGTTCACCCTCAACCGAAACCACCTCCGTCAGGGTATGAAGGTTGATATTCAGATGCCTTCCCACCTCGACGAGTTTGGGAGAGAGCATGCACATGGCACAGTCTCCAGTGGGAAACGTCTTGTCCAGCATGGCCATGGTTCCCCCAATGGACGAGTCCTTCTGAACCATGTCTATCTTGAAACCGCTGTTGGCTAAATCGAGGGCGGCCTGCATGCTACCGATGCCGCCGCCCACAATCAGCACCGAACCCAATTTTTTGCTTGCGGAGGATGTTGTGCTCATAACAACGGGAGCTCCTTAAGAGGACCGACCGCATCCACGAAATGGCGATCGATTTGCAGTGCTTCGGGTGTCATGCCCATGGCCAAACCCACGAGTTCGGTTATCAGATAGACGGGCATGCTCTTTGTAATATGGTACGCTTCTCTCACCTTTGCCTGGTAGGCATCCAAATTGAGCTGGCACATGGGGCAGGATGTGACGAAACAATCCGCCTTTCTGGCTATGGCGTCCTTCATTATCTTTGCCATCAATGCCAGCGCCAGGTCAGGATCATTGACCGATGCCGATGCGCCGCAACAGTCTGTCTTGTGGCTCCAGTCCAAGGGCCTAGCCCCGAGGGCGGATAATATGGTCTCCATCCCCTGAGGGTTTTCCACGTCATCCGGCACGTCCACATCCACGGGAAAGCGCGTCTGCATGCAGCCGTAATATCAAACAGGCCTCAAGGGCTTAATGTACTTGTGTGTCTTCTTTTTCCATTCAGGGGTACCGACCAGGGAAGCGAGCACCTCAACGATGCTGACGATTTTGGTCTCACCGGTGACTTCGTTCTTGAGTTCGCCGTTTATTTCCCCCTTCAGATTTTCATCCGCTTCGAGTCTCTTTTGGGCGACCATCATTCGGCTGTAACAGGCAGAGCAGGGGATCACCAACTGGCTCAATCCCATATGGTCCGCTATGCCCAAATTTCTGGCGGGCATGGCGATGGCTAAAAAGTCATCGGTTTTGCTCGCCGAAGTGGCACCGCAGCAGTTCCAATCATCCAGTTCCCTTAATTGAATGCCCATTTCGTTGAGAATCATATTTGATTGCACATCGTAGAGTTTACTCGATGCGCGAAGAGTGCATCCTGGAAAATAGGCGATATCCATGTTCACCTCTAGCTCGGGCCGATTATTTCTGGACGGCTTTTTTCTTCTTTGCCAATTTGAAAAGGCGTTTGAGTTCCGATCGATCCTTGACCTTCTCCACACTGAAATGCATGCGTTTTTTCTTGGTCATGGCCAGACCCATCTTGGCCTGGTTCTTGAATTCGTCATAAACGCCCTTTAAATGGAATCTGGACAACTGGTGGAACGTATGACTCATTTCATACCGCCCCATGAATTCCATCTCATTGACCCTGCCCTTATGCTTGGCAGCCGTACAAAATGCACTGTGAAATGTCTTGATTTTAGGGGACAAGGCCGGAAGATGGTCTTCCTTGGCCATTTTCTTGAGGGTCTCTGTGATCCGGGCGGTGTGAATTTCGTTGGGGCATCTCGTTCCGCAGGTGTAACAGGACACACACTGCCAAACCAATTGGTTTTTGAGTGCGGCGTCCCGATCCCCCATGATGATCAGGCGGATCAGGCGGTCCGGCGTCATGCCGGTTTCTTCGCTCACCGGACACCCCGCCGCGCATCGCCTGCATTGATAGCAGGCAAATATATTCTGCCCGGATCGTTCAATGACCTCATTAGCCATGGAGCGGGCCCTCTCCTTTTCGTACACAAGCACGGAAGACGTCATTATGTGTTACTCCTCATGGTTTTTAAAAGCGTATCTAATGAACACAAACAAATATCCGCAGACTTCCAGTTAACAAAATGGAAGCGGCCCCAAATAAATCCCTGAAGTTAGCTTATAAGCGCCCGATTGGGTAGGTATACACCTGGGAAGACATCAAAAATCTTGCGTTACATCAGGACCGGTTAAACAGCGATGTTGCTGGAAAGGATTTAGGGGAAAAACATGCCGGAGCCTCGAATTTTTTCATAAACCAGCATCTGATGAAACCGGTTAAAGAAATTTGTGGTTAAACCTTTACCTCTATTAACCAAGAAAAATCAAGCTTTTTTTCACGGGGCTGCTACATGCCCCGGATCGCAGTCAATCGTCCCTGTTTTTATGGGGAGGTGTGTGCATCAAAGCCGAATGCAAAGGTTATTTCCCTTGCTGACGCTGCTCCCGGGGTATGTGTCCTTTCAATGACGGTGGTTCGTCTCTGGTGATCGATCAGGAGGAGTGTTGAGGACCGGGTTCCGTATTCTGGGCTGGTGATGAAAAGAGGGGATAAGATCCGTTCCCATTCTAACCCTACCCCGGTCTCCGGGAGGAGATGGTCTTCGGGGATGGAACGGTCGGTGAGCAGATCAAACAGGGCCGCCTGCATGGGTTCGATGGCGGTATCTGCGTCGGCGAGGATCTGTTTCATTGCTTCAACCCCACGGCTCACCTTGGGCCACGGGGTATTGAGGAGGTGATTGCTTATGCCATGAATACCGCTATGGAGTTGCTGAACCCCCTCTCCGCGATTGGAATACCAGAACACCTGGTCTACTGTGCCCACCAAGAGGTTGAATCCATTGTGGCGGCTCGACCCGGTAGACAGCCGGCTCACATAGTCTCTGGGACGCTCTCTCCCTAGGAGGAAGTTCTTTACCAAATCGCCTCTGGATGGGGCATGGGGTTTTTCTGATGTGGGGTCCCGGTAGTTGGTCACCGCGGCAATTCTGCCCGTTTTGGTAATCCCCAGCCAAGTGCCGCCGGAACGAAGGTCCCGACCAGCAAGCACCGCAGGTGCGTCCTCCCAGAAGGCGAGCGGCGCGGTGGGCCTTTCGTAAAACTCGTCGCGGTTTGCGGCGAGGATCAGCTTATAGGCGGGGTGGGCGTCTAACGCCAGGAGAATGAGGCACATGGGTAGCAGATTGACGATTTATGATTGTTGATTGAAAACCCTGTGTAACAAGACTCCCTTTTTCAAACATCACTCAGTAGGACGCTAATACATCAGATGGGGGAGGAAGAGGATCAGCTCGGGGATGAGGATCAGGATAATGACCCCCACGATGACGGCCAGGAGAAAGGGAAGGATTCCCTTGAATATGGACTCCAAGGGCACTTCGCCGATGACGCTTTTGGCCACGCCGAATACGACGTAGACATTGATGCCCACCGGCGGTGTAATCACCCCCATCTCCGTGACCATGACGATGATGACCCCGAACCAGATGGGATCATACCCGAGGCTGGTGACCAGCGGAAAAAATATGGGCACCGTGAGCATCACGAAGGCCAGGGCATCCATGAAACAGCCGCCTAAGAAATAGATCAGGATAACGATGGCGAGAATCATGTAGGGCGGCAGGTCGAATCCGCCCACCCAGGTGGCGATGTTGAACGGAATCCGGGTGACGGCGAGGAATTTCCCGAAGATCACGGCACCGGCGATCAGCATCATGACCATACAGGAGGTCCTGAGGGTTTCGTAGAGCGAATTGACGAATCCCTGCCAGGTGAGCTGTCGCCGGATCAAGGAGACCAAGAGGACCCCGAAGGCCCCTACGGCCGCGGCTTCGGTGGGGGTGAACAGTCCGATGAAAAGGCCGCCCATGACCAGGACAAAAACGATCAGGGTTTCCCCCATGCCCATGAGCCCCCTGATCCGCTGTCCCCAGGTGAAACGTTCACCCGCGGGCCCCTGATCCGGGTTGAAGCGGCAGCGGATATAAATGGACAGGATGAAGAGGATGGTCACCAGAATGGCCGGAATAATTCCCGCCACAAACAATTCGCCGATGGACTGTTCGGTCAGGATGCCGTAGACGATGAGCACGATGCTGGGGGGCATGATCATGCCCAGCCCCCCGCCCGAGGCCACCGAACCGGTGGCCAGTTCGTCTGCGTATTTGTAGCGTTTCATTTCAGGGAGGCCCACGGTGGCCATGGTGGCGGCGGTGGCAGGGCTGGATCCACAGACCGCGCCGAAGGCGGTGCAGGCGCTCACGGTGGCCATGGCGAGTCCGCCACGGGTGCTGCCTAAGAATTTATAGCCCGTATCATAGAGCCTGCGGCTGATGCCGCTGTTGAAGGCCAGTTGCCCCATGAGGATAAAGAGGGGGATGGTGGTGAGCCCATACGAGGAGAAGACGTCATAAAAATTTCTGGAAAGGAGCCCCAATCCTCCCTTCCAGGAAATCATGAGGCTGAAGCCCAGATATCCGACCATGGCCATGACAAAGGCCACGGGCATCCGCAAGAGAAAGATGATGACCATTATGGCGATGCCGATGATGCCGATCAGCGTGGGATTCATGGATTTCTCAGCTTTTTGATGTTATCGATGATGTCATACAGGATGATGAGCGTGAATATCACGAAACAGAAGGCCTCCACATAGATGATGTAGTAGGTGGGAAACTGCAGGTTCATGGAGACCTCACCGGAATGGTGGATATCCCCGGCGTAAACCGCCATTCGCCAGCTCACCAAAACAAAAAGGCCCAGGCTCAGGAGAGAGGTACAGATATCGATGATCGCCTGGGTTCGTTTGGGGAAGACCCGCACCAGGATCTCCACCCCGATGTGTCCTTTGATCTGCTGGGTGTAAGGAAGGGCCATGGCCACGGCGAGGGTGGCCATGAATCCCACCAGCTCCACGGAGCCGAACACCGGATGCCTGAAAAACCGGCCCACCACGTCCGCACAGGTGAGGAAGGTCATGCCCACCCGACAGGCGGCGCCGATGATTTTGAGCTTATCTACGATCCATTGGATCAGTTTCCAGAAACGGCTCATGTCCTCCGCTTCCATGAGACAACCTTCCATGACGTGACGTTTTGAATTAACCGAAAGCGCTACTACAGTTGAAAACGGGGCCGATGAATCATATCGCCGACCCCGTTTTTAAACCACCCTATTTGCTTGCGTTTTTCACGGCCTGCATGGTGAACGAAACGATCTCATCACCGTTGAAGCCCTTCTGATTGAGGGTCTTGATATACTCCTCGGCAATTGGGGCCACAGCCTTTTTCCACCTGAGGGCTTCCTCGTCATCGAGACCGATAACCTGTCCGCCCTGATTCAGGAAGAAATAGATTCCCGCCATATCAGAGGTATCCCATGCCTGACCATGTTTTTTAACCCATTCCTTATTGATCTCTTTGATGGTTTTCTGGATATCCGGTGGGAGTGAATTCCATTTGTCTTTGTTCATGACCACGAAAAAGGACGTGGTATAAGCCGCCGAAAAATCCGCGGTGATGTAATTGACCACCTCTCCCAGTTTCCAGCCCTTGTCGGCCTCAAAGGGGAACACACCGCCGTCCACCACGCCTTTTTGGATCATCTGGTAGGTCTCGGGCATGGGTTTGGGAACCGGGGTGCCGCCCAGGGCTTTGACCACCTTGGCGCTGGTACCGTGACCCCTCAATTTGAGCCCCTTCATGTCTTCCAGTTTTCGGACCGCTTTGCCTTTGGTCTGAATGACACCCGGGCCATGGGCGTGGAGATACATGACCTCGGTATCCTGAAGTTCTTTGGGTTTGAATTTTTCATAGACCTCGTTGACCACCTGGGTGGCCACTTTTCCGCTGGTGTAGCCCAAAGGAAGATCCACGGCGGACATGACCGGGAAACGGCCGCGGGTGTAGGCCAGGACACTGAAACCGATATCGGAGAGCCCTTGAACCACGCCGTCATAGCATTGGGCCGCTTTGGTCAGCGTGCCGCCGGGGTAGTATTCCACCTTGACTTTGCCGTTGGTTCGTTTTTCCACTTCCTGGCACCAGGCCTCGGCCAGCTTGCTCTGGATGTGGGTGGGTGGGAAAAAATTACTATAGGTCAGTTTGATGGGTTCGGCCTGAGCTGTTTGAGAGCCAACACTCATGAAAGCTATTCCGACGATTGCGACCAGGAAACAGATGAATACCGTCTTCTTCATTTGGAAAACCTCCTCACTTTTAATGTTGGGCCTAAAGGAATGCATATACGAATTTTCTTTCCCAAAAAATGAACGCTTTCACCTCCCTTCATCCGCTTTCATTTTGGTTTTTATATACGTGTTGAACTCTTTTTTCTTCGGGTCTCGTATAACAAACACAGCCAGAGAATACAACAAAAATCAAGCCTCTCCCCGAGTCGGCCGTTTCAGATGTGGGTGCCAGCATCGAATCATTTCCCTGAATGGGACAAGAGCATCCACACCCCCAAAAGGACAAACAGGCCCCCGGCGCCGTACCTTAAATAGTGTGCAGGGATGATGCGGCTTACGGCCCCTCCGAAAAGCACCGCGAGCAGCGACGTCGCCACCAGCGCCCCTGCCGAGCCCAAGAACACCGAAAGACGGGAGTGGCTTTCCGCAGCAAAAGAAAACGTGGCCAGTTGGGTTTTGTCTCCCAGTTCGGCTAAAAAAATCATGGCAAATGTGGAGCACATCACTTTGAGATCCATGGGCCTTTTCTCCTTCCGGCTCAGGCAAGGTATTTCAGTTCTTGCCGACCGTGTTTTTCATTCACAAGGGTCAATAAGATGCCGCCGGCGATAAAGAAGACGGCGATGGAGGTAATGCTGATGCGGGAGGCAAGGATACTTCTGACCCCCCACGACCGAATGAAAAGGCCGACGCCTCCCATGAGCGCCGGACCCAGAATGGCGGAGAACTTCCCCAGCATGTTGTAAAAGCCGAAGTACTCCGCTGATTTATGGACGGGAATGATTCGGGCATAAAAGGACCGGCTCATGGCCTGAATGCCGCCCTGTACCAAACCGACAATAATCGCCAGGATGTAGAATTCCAGGCTGGAGTCCATGAATGCGGCCCATACAGACACCATTAGATAGACGCCAATGGCCACAAATATGGCCTGCTTGGCACCGATCCTCTGGCCCATGTACCCGAATCCGATAGCTGAGGGGAAGCCCACGAACTGGGTGATGAGGAGGGCCACCATCAAATGCTTGGACGCCAGACCGATGGACATGCCGTAATCCACGGCCATTCGAATGACGGTGTCCACGCCGTCGATATAGAGCCAGTACGCCAAAAGAAATAGAAAAATGGTTTTCAGGTGGCGGATTTCTTTGAACGTTTTCTGCAACTGACGAAACCCGGCCAGGCCGAGGGATTCATCACGGAGGGGTCGTTGGTATTGGGGTTCTTTGACAAACAAAAACAGGGGGATCGAGAACACGGCCCACCAGATGCCCACGCTCAGAAACGAGAACCGTACCGCCTCCGATGGACCGGCCAATCCGAATGTGCCGGGACTCAGGGTCATCCATACATTAATGGCAAAGAGGATACCGCCGCCCAGATAGCCGAAAGAAAACCCGAGGGCGGAAACCACATCCATCCGTTCTTTTGGCGCCACACAGGTGAGCAATGCATCATAAAAAATATTTCCACCCGTAAACCCCACGCTGGCCAATACATACAAGAGGACCGCCGTGGGCCAGTTGCCCCTGGCCACCAGGTGAAGGGACGCGGTCATGATCACTCCCATGAAGGCAAAGAAAAGGAGAAATTTTTTCCGTGCCGTTCCCCGGTCGGCCATGGCACCCAAGAGCGGGGCGAAGAGGGCGACAGACACTCCCGCAACGGCGTTTGCCACGCCCAGCCGGGCCGTACTCACCGTGGCATCGAAGCCGACACTCCAGAACTGTTTGAAGAATATGGGAAAAAAGCCGGCCATGACCGTTGTGGCAAAGGCGGAGTTGGCCCAGTCGTAGAGGGCCCATCCGATGACGGCTTTTTTATCGGCTGGCTTCATGAGCTACGGAGACTTCTGAAAAACGCCCCCTTTTGCCCAATCTCGGTGTTGTTTCCCGGTCTTTTGATGGTCGTCTGGGCAGGGCTATTTCAAGCGAAACAGGTTTTTGACGGCACGCCATCCCATTTTGCGACGGAGAATCCCCAGCTGGTCCTGGAGGGGCAGCTCCTTCGGACAGACATCCTCACATCCCAGAAGCCCCATGCAGCCGAAGATCCCTTCATCTGTGCCGATGATATGAAAATAGTCCTTTTCCTTTCGTTCATCCCTGGGATCCATCATGAATCGGGCGATTCGATTGAGGGCCACCGCTCCCAGGAAGTCTTCGCGCATGTTGGCGGTACCGCACGCGGCCACACAGCACCCGCACTCCACACAGCGTTCCAATTCGTAGATCGATTCGGCCAGGGCATTATCCATCCGTTCCTCCTGGGCATCCGGGTCCAGGGTCTTGGATGTATGGATCCAGGATCCGATCTTTTCGTTGGTGGCCCGAAACCAGGTCCCCGTATCCACGGACAAGTCACCGATCAATTTAAACACCGGAAGCGGCATGAGCGTGATGTCGTTCGGCAGGTCCTTGGTGAGGGTCTTGCAGGCCAGACCCGGTCGGCCGTTGATGACCATGGCACACGACCCGCAGATGCCGGCCCGGCAACAAAAATCAAATTGAAGCGACGGATCTTTCTCTTCCCTGATCTGGGTCAGGGCGATGAACAGCGTCATGCTGTCGGTCTCTTCCAAAACAAAACGATCCGTATGCGGCGTGGAATGGGGATCTTGGGGATTGTATCTAAAGATGTTGAATTTGAGTCTTCTGCTCATGTGCTATACTCCTGTCACGCGTCATCACGGCTTATCACCTCGGTCGCCCCGTACCCACGGCTTCCGGGGGGGAGTTCTTCCACCTTGGAGGCCGGCTCGTAGTTGAGGGTGGGAAGGTCTTCTCCCTCCTTCCAGGTGGCCAAGGTGCGATTGAGCCAGTCCCGATCATTGCGGGCCTTATAGTCCAAACGGGCATGGCATCCCCGGCTCTCGGTACGCATGAGGGCCCCATAGGCCACGCACAGGGCCAAGCGGACCATCCCGCTGATCTTCAGGGCCAGACTCAGTTCCGGATTGGCCCCAAGGCCATTGGACCCAAGACCCACCTTCTGGGCCCGGCCGTAAATTCCCTGCAGGTTTTCCACCGCCTGTTGAAGTCCGTCATGATCGCGGAAGATCCCCACCCGCTCCATGAGTTCGTCCTGCATGGCATTGCGGACCTCGTACACATTCTCATGGCCGTCCTTGCAGTCCACCAACCGGTCGATACGCGCCTGTTCTTTCTTAAGACACGCGCTGATGAGGGATGTATCAAATTGGACGTCATATCCCTGAATGAACTCCACGATCTTTTTCCCCACGATCCGGCCGGCCACCACGGTCTCGGCCAGGGAATTCCCCCCCAACCGATTGAAGCCGTGCAGGTCCCAGCAGGCGGCTTCGCCTGCGGAAAAGAGACCCTTGAGCCCATAGGCGGCCCCGTCCTTATGGGTCCTTACCCCGGCCATGGTGTAGTGCTGGGCAGGTCTCACCGGAATCAGCTGGGTGACTGGGTCTATCCCTAAGAAGTTATGGCAGATCTCATCCACCTCCCTGAGTTTGGTTTTGATATGCTTTTCTCCCAGGTGCCGGATATCCAGCCAGAGGTGGTCGCCGTAATCGCTTTTCACCCCCAGCCCCTTTCGAATATGGTGGGTCATCCACCGGGAGACCACGTCCCGGGAGGCCAACTCTGCCTTTTCAGGCTCATACTCGTTCATGAACCGATGCTCGTTGACATCCAGCAGGGTCCCGCCATCCCCCCTACACCCCTCGGTCACCAGAATATGGGTCGGCACGATGCCGGTGGGATGAAACTGAATGGCTTCCGGATTGCCGATGGGGACCACCCCGGTATCCAGGGCGATAATGGCACCGCTGCCTTCATTGATGACCGCATTGGTGGTCTCTCGGTAGATTCGGCCGTAACCGCCGGTGGCGATGAGAGTGGCTTTGGCCAGATACGCTTTGAGCCGTCCCGTGGTCAGGCACC
Source organism: Deltaproteobacteria bacterium (assembly GCA_037382425.1). Classification (GTDB taxonomy): domain Bacteria; phylum Desulfobacterota; class DSM-4660; order Desulfatiglandales; family Desulfatiglandaceae; genus JAIPDZ01. The sequence continues at coordinate 7,395 of JARRPY010000008.1, read as the reverse complement.
TGGCAATGGCGCCCGTGCAGGTCTGACCGTCGTGGATCAGGGACACGGCCTCCATTCGATCGTGGACCCTGACCCCCAGTTCCACCACCTTGTTATCCAAGGTATACAACAGGGTATGCCCGGTTCCGTCCGATGTGTAGCAGGTCCGCCATTTGGCGGTCCCTCCAAAGGAGCGGGCCGTGATCAGGCCCTCTTTGTCTTTGGCCTCCACTTTTTCGTACTTCTCTCCACCTTTGAAATAGGTGGATTTTCCCGGTACCACCCGGTTCCACGGGATGCCCCAGAAGGCCATTTCCCGCACCGCCTTGGGCGCGGTCTCCGCAAAGAGCCGGGCCACCTCCTGGTCGCAGCCCCAGTCCGACCCCTTAACCGTGTCTTCAAAATGGACATCCGGGTTGTCTCCTTCGCCCATAACCGAATTGCCCAACGAGGCCTGCATCCCCCCCTGGGCCGCGGACGAGTGAGACCGCCTGGGCGGCACAATGCTCAGGCAGATGACCTTAAGCCCGGCCGCAGCCGCCTCCACCGCCACCCGTTCACCGGCCAGTCCGGCGCCAATACATAAGATATCAGTTAATTCGGTGTCCACCAGCTATTCCCCTTGGCTTAAAGATTTTCTTTCTCGGGTGATCCCGATTTGGATTCCCTCACACGTGCATGTGTCCATACGCTTGGTTGAAATCCCCCACCAAGCCGCGCCGGGGGGCTCACCGTGTGTCTTTACGGAATAGAAAGCGTCATGAATCGAATAATGGTGATCAGACCGATGAGGATGAAGATGCCGGTGAGGATGTTTTCAAATTTCTTTAATCCCTTCCGGTTCTTTCGTTTGATGAATCCCCATTTCACTCCAATACGGTAAAACCCGATGCCCACGTGAAGCTCCACCATGGGAAGAAGGATGAGGTAAAACACCAGCCAGAAGCCTCCCTGAATTCTGGCGGCGCTTTTGGCGGCGGTAATCGGCAGATCGGTCAGCACGGTCCACATATGAATGGATCCCATGATGAGTATGATCATGGCCGTCACCACCTGGATCAGCCAGAGCCATGTGTCCGTGTGCCGGAAAACCCGGCTGTGTCTCCAATAGGTGGTCTGCTGTTCCACCCGAAACGGGACCTTCCGGGCGGCCAGAACAAAATGCAGCAGAAACGTAAAGCCGATGATCGGCCCGCCCACCTGCGCCATGTAGGTGGCCTCAAAAAAATAGGCCAGGGTGTTCATGGCCCCCGCCCCCAAATTGACACTGGCCACCAGTACCATATGACTCCACATAAAGAGAATCAGTCCCGCGCCGGTGAGCATTTGGAGCCAGTCTAAATAAGCGGAGGTGTTGCTGGATGTACGGATAGGAATGGTGCTTTCCATGGCCATTGCATTACCCCTCTTGTGGGTTTAATGTGTTGATTCGGTAAGGTTGGTTGCATTTTTGTCGAAACGCACCTGTTTCACCCAATGGTCAGGGCGGATACTAATACCGCGGTTTAGCGACTGTCAAGATGAAATGGTGTCCAGGGGGCCACTTACTCCCTGGGCGCCTCGGTCCGGTGCGGCGAGGCCGGATGCCCGGAGCCCATTTCGGTATGGGGTGAACAATAGCAATTTTCCCCCTAATTCATTGATGTAAGGGCCGAATTTTTTCCTTGACAGGAAAACACAATTTATCTATAGGTTTGCCTCAATAACTCCCAGGGAGGGCCCAAGCGCGTGGAGGTATAATATGAGCCTGAACGATCTCCTTTCAGAAAAGCGCTCCAAGATCATTAAGAGATGGCGGGACGCCATTATCCTGTCCTACCCCAAAGACAGCCAGAGCTTTTTGAAGAGAGAGAAGAGCCAATTTGCCAATCCTGTCGGCAGCCTCATTGGAAAAGAGATAGAAAACCTGTACGACGGGGTCATTAAAGGGGGTGACCCGGATAAGATGTCCACGTCCCTCGAGGCCATCATCCGGATCCGGGCGGTTCAGGATTTCACGCCTTCACAAGCCGTTGCCTTCGTTATTCAATTGAAACAGATCATCAGGGAGGAATTTGGGGCCGGGTCGTCCGCCGATTTGCAGGGCCTTGAGAACCGGATAGATGAGGTGCTCTTACTGGCCTTCGACATCTATTCGAAGTGTCGTCAAAAATTGAATGACGTCCGGGTCCGTGAGGTGAAGAATCAGGTGGGAAGGCTATTAGAGAGGGCAAATCTTATTGTCGAGATTCCGGAACAGGCGCCGGGTGTTTGAGGTGACGAGGCGAGGACCGTTCTTTAGCATGAGGTAATAGTCTATGAATTTTTTTCTGAGCATTATTTTTTCTTTCTTGGCAGTGATTGTCGTTGTGTTGATTCCCTTGATCGGCGTGGGAGCACTGAATCTGCAGGTCCTGTTCGGTGTGGTCATCCCTTATGCGGCCCTGGCCACTTTTGTTGTGGGAATTGTGGTTCGGGTCATTGACTGGGCCCGGTCTCCCGTTCCGTTCAGGATCCCCACCACTGCCGGGCAGGAGTGGTCGTTCCCATGGATCAAGCGAAACCGGATCGATAATCCAAAAGGGTTGGGCGGTGTGATTGTCCGAATGCTCTTTGAGGTACTCACCTTCCGGTCGCTGTTCCGAAATACCCGTTTGGAATACCGACGGGTAGACGGGGTGCCCAAAATCGACTACGAATGGGAAAAGTGGTTGTGGCTGGCGGCCATCCTCTTTCATTATTCATTTTTCGTCATATTCTTAAGGCACTTCAGGTTTTTTGCGGAGCCGGTTCCCTATTTTGTGACGGTCCTTCAAAATTTAGATGGATTCATGCAGATGGGGGCGGCCCCCTTTAACGGCTTCGGCCTGCCGGGCGTTTATCTGACGGATATGCTCCTCATGGTCGCGGTCACGTGGCTCCTCCTTCGACGCATCCTCTATTCCCAGATCCGATATATTTCGCTCCCCGCGGATTATTTTCCCCTCTTTCTGATCCTGGCCCTTGGATTTACAGGCATGCTCATGCGGTACCTGTTGCGGGTGGATGTGACCAAAGTAAAGGAACTCGCCATCGGATTATTCAAATTTTCCCCCACCATCCCAGAGGGAATCGGGGTTCTTTTCTATATTCATCTGTTTATCTTGTGTGTATTGATCGCTTACTTTCCATTCAGCAAACTGATGCATTTGGCAGGGATATTCCTGAGTCCGACCCGAAATCTGGCCAACAACAACCGGTTCGTCAGGCATGTCAACCCCTGGAACTACCCGGTCAAGACCCACACGTATGAAGAGTACGAGGACGAGTTCAGGGAGCATATGATCGAGGCGGGTTTGCCCGTAGAAAAAGAGGCTGTTGAAACAGCAGATACAGAAGAAAAGGAGTAACCATGGCCGATACCCCAAAACCAGAAGAAACTGCTCAGATAGATCACCGGGCGCCTCTTTTCGAAGAGGGCTGGATGAACAAGCCGGCGGACATTAGAGCCGGCATCTATTGCTATGGATCCAAGTCGAAAAATCTTGAATATGTCGGCATGCCGTATCCCAAGGAATGGAATCCGTCGGATGAGGACTGGAAGCTCCCCGAAAACTGGAAGGAGATCATCCATGAGGGGTTCAAGGATCGACTGGATCGGTTCCGGACGCTCAAGCTCTTCATGGATATCTGTGTGAGGTGCGGGGCCTGTGCGGACAAGTGCCATTTTTTCATCGGATCCGGGGATCCCAAAAACATGCCGGTGCTGCGCGCCGAACTCCTCCGATCGGTCTACCGGAAGAACTTCACCACCGGCGGAAAAGTGCTGGGCCTGTTCGCCGGCGCCCGGGAATTAACGGAAGATGTCTTAAAAGAGTGGTGGTACTATCTCTACCAGTGTACGGAATGTCGAAGGTGCTCATTGTTCTGCCCCTACGGGATTGATACGGCCGAGGTCACCATCCTGGGCAGGGAATTGACCAACCTCTTGGGGCTCAACACGGACTGGATCGCCGCACCGGTGGCCAACTGTTACCGGACAGGGAACCATCTCGGGATTCAGCCCCACGCCTACAAAGATATGCTGGAGTTCTTCACCGATGAGATCGAGGAAGTCACCGGCATCCGTATGGAGCAGGACTTCAACCGAAAAGGGGCCGAAATCCTTTTCATCACCCCGTCGGGCGATGTCTTCGCGGATCCGGGAACCTATACCTGCATGGGCTACATGATGCTCTTTCATTACCTGAAGTCCATGGGCCTGGATATCACGTGGAGCACCTACGCCTCAGAGGGAGGGAATTTCGGTTACTTTACCTCCCATGAGATGGCCAAACGCCTCAATGCCAAGATGTACGCCGAAGCCAAGCGACTGGGAGTCAAGTGGATTTTAGGCGGGGAGTGCGGTCATATGTGGCGCGTGTTGAATCAATATATGGATACCTTCAACGGTCCCGCCGATTTCCTCGAAGAGCCGGTCTCCCCCATCACCGGTACCAAATTCGAGAATGCCAAGGCCACAAAGATGACCCATATTGTGGAATTTACGGCGGATCTCATGAGACACAACAAGTTGAAGCTGGATCCGAGCCGCAATGATGATCTCACGGTGACGTTTCATGACTCCTGCAATACGGCCAGAGGGATGGGCTTTTTAGAAGAGCCCCGATATGTCATCAAGAATGTGGTTAACAACTTTTACGAGATGCCGCCCGAGACCATAAGAGAGCAGACGTTTTGTTGTGGAAGCGGGGCCGGTTTGAACGCGGGAGAAGACATGGAATTGCGAATGCGCGGGGGGCTGCCGCGGGCCAATGCCGTGAAGTATGTACACGAGAAATTCGGGGTGAATATGCTGGCCTGTATCTGCGCCATTGACCGGGCCGTACTACCGACGTCCATGGAATACTGGGTCCCCGGTGTGGAAGTGACCGGGGTGCATGAAATGGTCGGTAATGCCCTGATATTCGAGGGAGAAAAGAAAAGAACCACAAATCTACGTGGTGAACCCCTGCCAGGAATGGAGGACGAAGAGGATGTATGATGGAGGTAAGATCATTATCGGCCTGATCATCGGTCTGGGTCTGTTGCTTTCCCCCTTCTTTTATAACGCAGGAAAGGCGGCCAAGGCCCCGGACCCGGTCTTGACGGCCAAGGCCAAGGAGGCCAAGGATTGTGTGGCACCGCTCACGTACATGAGGGAATCCCATTTCACCCTTTTGGACGAATGGCGGCAGACGCTTGTCCGCGATGGGGAGCGATACTACACGGCATATGACGGGAAGCGGTATTACAAGAGCCTTCAGGTGACGTGCTTGGAATGCCATTCAAACAAGACCAAATTTTGTGACCAGTGTCATAATTATCTTGATGTGAATCCCTATTGTTGGGACTGCCACATTACGCCAATCGAACCGAAGGAGAAGAAGTAATGGGCGTAAACAGAAGAGAATTCCTGAAGATAACCGGCCTTGCCGCCCTGTTCGGGCTGGGCGGGAAAGCCGCTATCGACGTATTTGCCCCGGGGGAGGTGGAAGCCTCCATGGAAGCGGTTCCCTTGGCCGAAGGAAAAAGGTGGGCCATGGTGGTTGATATTCGCAAATGTCTCGAAAAGCAGGCCAAGGAAAAGGATGGTTGCAAGGCGTGTATCACCGCCTGCCATCGTGTGCACAATGTACCGGACTGGGGCGAACCCAAGCACGCCATCAAATGGATCTGGAAGGACCGCTACGAGCATGCATTTCCGAACCAGCCTAATCCGTACATGGAGGAAGGCGTCAGGCATCAACCCGTTATGTTATTGTGCAATCATTGCTTCAACCCCCCCTGCGTAAGGGTTTGTCCCACCAAAGCGACTTTCAAGCGGGAATCGGATGGCATCGTGATGATGGACATGCATCGGTGCATCGGCTGCCGGTTTTGTATGGCGGCCTGTCCATTTGGAGCCCGAAGTTTCAATTGGGGGAATCCCCGAAAGGCACCCAAGGAATTGAACCCGGATTATCCGACCAACCGGGATTATCCGGAACGGTCCAAGGGCGTGGTGGAAAAATGCATTTTCTGTGTTGAGCGAGTGGAGAAGGGTGAACTTCCGGCTTGTGTACAGAAGTGTGATGAGATCAAGGTCCATGCGCTGAAGTTCGGGGACCTCAATGACCCGGAATCCAATGTCAGAAAACTGCTCCGGGAACATTATACGATTCGGCGCAAGCCCGAACTGGGCACCGAACCTAACGTATTCTATATTGTATGAGGTGATTATGCTTGACAGGGCACTAAAAGGAAATCAGGGATATTGGGGGTGGCTCATATTTCTGCTCGTCCTGATGGGGATCGGGACGGGATGCTGGTTCTATCAGTTTTTTGAAGGATTGCGAATAACCGGCATGAGCAGGGACGTCTCCTGGGGGCTTTATATCGGCCAGCTGACCTATTTCGTCGGCGTAGCGGCCTCCGGGGTGATGGTGGTGCTGCCCTATTATCTACATGACTATAAGGCCTTCGGCCGGATTACCATTCTCGGCGAATTTCTGGCCGTGTCCGCCATTATCATGTGCCTGTTGTTCGTGTTCGTGGATTTGGGTAATCCGGTCCGGATCATGAACGTGATCCTCTACCCCACGCCCAACTCCATTCTTTTCTGGGACATGATTGTGTTGAATGTATACATGCTTCTTAATCTCATCATCGGCTGGAATGTCCTGGCTGCGGAGCGAAAAGGCATTCACTACCAGAAATGGATAAAGGTCCTGATCTACATATCCATTCCCTGGGCCTTCAGTATCCACACGGTCACGGCCTTCCTGTACGCGGGTCTGCCCGGCCGACATTTCTGGCTGACCTCGATCATGGCGGCCCGATTCCTCTCCTCGGCGTTCTGTGCGGGACCGGCCATCCTCATTTTGCTTTGTCTCATTGTGCGGAAGGTGACCAACTTCGATCCCGGTAAGGAGCAGATCCGTACCCTGGCCGGCATCGTGACCTATGCCATGCTGATCAATGTCTTCTTCTTCCTGCTCGAACTATTTACCGCATTTTACAGCAATATCCCGGGCCATATGCACCCGATGGTCTTCCTCTTTAAGGGGCTGGAAGGACACGGGAACCTGGCGCCCTGGATGTGGGCGGCCACGGTGTTCGCTTTCATTTCCATTGTGCTCTTGGTTGTGCCGGCGACCCGGCGAAACGAAGGGACCCTCGCCGTGGCCTGCGCAGTCCTGATCGCCGCCACATGGATCGACAAGGGCCTGGCGTTGATCGTCGCCGGTTTTACGCCCAACCCCTTTGATACGGTGACAACTTACTGGCCCACGACACCGGAAGTCCTCATCACCATTGGCGTGTTGGCTGTCGGGGCTTTTGTGTTGACGGTGCTGTACAAGGTGACCGTATCGATCAAGGAAGAACAAGTGGCTGCATAAGATATTAACCAAAAAGCGTGTAAAACAGGGCTGTTTG
>JARRPY010000007.1:0-19976 GCA_037382425.1 Deltaproteobacteria bacterium | reverse complement strand
CTCGGGTGTTCCCCTTCATTGCAGAGACCCGCTCTTCGATGAAATCGATCACCTGAGTCTCCAGTTTTACCTTATTCATTCGATTGATACGCGGAATCCCACCAGGACTGACACAATTGATTTCAACGAGCTTATCTCCTATCACATCCACTCCCACAAAGTAAAGTCCGTCCTCAATCAGCTTCTCCCTTATGGTGGCACAGATCCGCCGTTCCTTGTCCGTCAGCGTATGTTTGTAGGCCCTGGCTCCCGCATGGATATTGGTCCTAAAATCGCCCTTTCGGGGCTTCCGCCTCATGGAGCCGATGATATCCCCGTTGAGCATGAGAATCCGAACGTCCCCTTCCTTCTGGACCCTGTGCAGATATTCCTGCACCATGATCGGCTCCCGTTCCGGGTAGGTTCGGTAGGCCCGAACATAGTAGTTGATGAGTGAATTGAGATTCTCCTGATCCAGGACACTGACCTTGATTACCCCTTCTCCCCCATAGCGTTGCAGCGGTTTGACCACCATGGCCCCCCCGAAATCGTTGATAATCTTTCTCAGACGCGATGGATCCCTGGACACGTGCGTCTCCGGAATAATCTCGGGAAAGTTGAGGGTGTAAAGCTTGCTGTTGGCCAGGAGTTGACCGGTGGTGCTGTTGATCATAAACACGCTGTCATTGACCGATGACAGAAACTCAATGGTCTGATAGATCAAAGGCGGATTCTTTCTTAGAAAAAGGGCGTCGAGGTCGGTCACGGTTTCAAATATGAGTTCATCCTTCTTGAGACAGTTGATCAAAGACCGCCAGTATTTTCGCATGGAGAGGTCCTTGGGCACGGTGATGTTGCGCATCCTCGCCACCACCTTGTTTTCCCGTATATAGATGTCATGGGGTTCGAGGAAATAGACACCGTGTCCCCGCTGGTTGCATTCATACATCAGGTGACTCGTGGTCTCCATCTCGGGCTCGATGGTATCCAGCCGATCCATCAAAAAAGCAATTTCCATGATCAGTTCCTTCGCTTTCGGGTGGCATATTGTATGATCCGGGTGGCCACATCGATCTCCGTGGCCCGCTCCAGGCCTCTGAATCCCGGGGAATAGTTCACCTCGATTACTCTGGGGGCACCGGCCGCATCCACCAGCATATCTGTTCCGGCGATTTCAAGCCCCAATATCCGAGCCGCCTTTACGGCCAACTTGGACAACGCCTCCTGCAGATCCATCGCCACACCCTGTCCGGTCAGATGGATGTTCGATCTGAAATCCTCAGGGCCGGGGCGCAAGGCCATGGCGCCAATGACCCGGTTCCCCAAGACAAAGGCCCGGATATCCTGCCGGCCTTGGGGGGGCATATACGCCTGCACGATGAGGCCTTTGGTGTTATCCTGGAGATTGTGGAGAGCAAAGGCCGCCGTGGCGTGGGAATGGAGCAGGGCCACGCCTTCCCCCTGCCGGTTGCTGGGCATCTTCACCACCACCGGGTAGCCCCCGAGCGCAGCCACCGCCCGTTCAAAGCCCTCAAGATTCACCACCAGGTGAGAATCCGGCACGGGGATCCCGCTTTGGGCCAGGGCCTGGAGGGTCATGAATTTGTTTCTCGCCAAGCGGATGGCATCGGATCCATTCACCACCCGGACCCCGCACCCCTCAAAATGCCGTACCACACTCAATGCATAGTCATTGATGGTGGCACCGATTCTGGGCAGCAACACGTCAACCCCCGGCGGTGGCCCGGACACCATTTTTAATCTTCTGCCGTGAATTCCGGATATGCAATCTCTCGTATGGATCAGGACCCCTTTGTGGCCCAGGCGCCGGGCGGCCGCCATCAGGCGTCGGTTTGGATGGTATCGCTTATCTCTAACACTGAGGATGCCGACCACCATCACGCAATCAGGGCCTCCAGTTGAGTTAGGCTGTCGTCGGCCTTTTGAGATGCGGCCACTAATGATGAATTTTTCTTTATAGTCAAGAGGAGGTCCCGCTTCAACCTAAAAAGCGACGCGATCCGCTGTTGTGAGTAGCCCTCGCCCCTGAGCAGTTTGTAAATCTCCTCCACATAGGCCTGCCCGTCCGTATAGCTCTTGTCGATCTTCTCGATCATCCGGGACAGGAGATACGCGGCCTCCCCCGAGTCCATGGTGTGGTGTCGCCACGCCAGTCCGAGGCCCTTCAACCCCAAATCCTCCCGCTGGCGGTGGACCAGGGTGTTGCCGGTATAGTAAAACAGATACGGGTGATAGTAGGGCAGACCGCTTTCATTTATAAACTGGATTGTCTCAGAGAAGGTGTCCGCCGTCTCTCCGGGATATCCGATGATGAAACTCCCCCTGCCGATAATGCCCGCATCGTTGAGCATTTTTATGGTCTCTCGGGACTGCTCCACTGTCAACCGTTTGTCCATATTGTCCAAAATGCGCTGGCTACCCGATTCCAGGCCCAGATCCAGAAACTCGCACCCGGAGCGCTTCATCAGCACCACCAGTTCAGGGGTCAGTGCGCTGGCCCTGGCAAATGAGGACCACGAAAACCCGAAATCGTTTTGGATCATCATCCGGAGCACCGCCTCGAGCCGCCCTTTTTGCGCGGTGAAGTTGTCATCCGTAAACCGAATATGCCGCACGAATCCGAGGGCGTCGATGGCTTTGAGTTCCTTTTCAAGCACCTCGATGGATTTGAAATGAACCTGTGGGAACAGCCAGTGATAGGTGCAGAAACGGCAGCGATAGGCACACCCCCGGCTGCTGTTCACGGGCAAGGTTTTCCGCAGATAAGATGAAGGCAACCGATCCCACCAAATGGCGGTATCGTCCATATGAATCTCTTCCTCCAGCCTTGGGGTAAACCGGAGCGTTCCTTCGGGATCAAAATAGGCCAGATTGGGCACCTCATCTAAGGAAACACCCTTTTCAATAGACTGTAGGAGTCTCACCAGGGTTTGCTCCCCCTTTGCCTCAACCACGAAGGCATCTACATGGGGGTAAAAGCCGGACAGATAGGTCAGGGTCCTTCCGGAAAACCGCTCGCCGGCATGCAAGACCTTTTTGACCAGCATGCCCCCGGCCACCACCGGGACTTGCGGGGCCACCTGCTTGATGTCTTGGGCCATCTCACGGATGTCGTTCATGAAGATAAAATTCGACGAAATACAGACCGCCAAAAGATCGTCCGTCAAGATCTCGGAAAGATCACATGTGGCATAATTCTGGACCACCACCGGCTCGTACCCATGTCTTTCGAGGTATTGATGCATATAGATGCCGTTTAAGGTGACGGTGTTGGAAAGGGAATAATGCCTTTTTGCGTTTTCCGGCGTCAGCACCGGCATCTTGCGACCGTTTTTGACATAATTCATCAGATCCAGAAGATCCATATACCGGCCGTCTAACAAAAGCGTGGCGTCCAACACGTGTCGATGAACTTCTTTCTGGAGGGCGAACAGGTCAAGACCCGGGAAACGGTGAGACTGCCGTCTTGCCCGATTTTCCGCGTCGAGCAGCTTCTTTCTCAGGTGGGCATCGGTGTCCAGCGGCTGGTTCTGGGCGATGAATATGACTTTTTTTCGTGACATCGGGCTCCAAAAGGGAAAACGGCCCGTCGTCCCCATTGGGTGGTGCCGTCTTCAGGTCTGGCGAATGGTAGGCAAAACCAATGGTTTTGTCAACCGGCCCGGGCTATCCCGGCAGTTGGCAGATTGCCTGTACCCGGATGCAAATGGGGTGGGGGGTGTTGTTGAGCCCTTAATGGGCAGGCGGGCGATTTCAATCACTCATGTCCAGTGAGAAGATCCCCTGGATCTATTATGTAACCAGCCACCGCTTCCGTCTGTGATAGTGTTTCACATCCCTATAGCTCTTCTTGCCCACGGCGGTCAGTCCCAGGTAAAACTCCTTCACGTCGTCGTTGCCTTTCAGAAACTCGGCCTCTCCATCCAGTACGACGCGCCCATTTTCCATGACATAGCCGTATTCCGCATACTCCAGTGCCATGACCGCATTCTGTTCGGCCAGGAGCATGCCCACGCGTTCCTCTTGATTGAGCCGTTTGATGATGGTAAAGATCTCTTCCACGAGCAGGGGTGCCAACCCCATGGACGGTTCATCCAAAAGCATGATCCTGGGCTGTGCCATGAGCCCCCGTCCGATGGCGCACATCTGCATCTCGCCCCCGGAAATATATCCGGTCTTGGCGTTGCGGCGTTGCTTCAGTCGGGGAAAGTAGGTGTAGACCTTCTCAAGGGCCTCTTTCGTCCCTTTAGTGTCCCGACCCCTCGTATAGGCACCCGTTAAGAGATCATCCTCAACGGTCAAATGCTCGAAGGTGTGCCGTCCTTCCATGATCTGGATGACGCCCATCTTCACCAGTGCGGGCGCAAACAGCTTATCGACCCGCTTCCCGTCAAATTCCACCGTTCCCTTGGTCACCTCGCCACGCTCCGCCTTGACCAGGTTGGAAATGGCCTTCAGGGTCGTGCTCTTGCCGGCGCCGTTGGCACCCAAAAGCGAAGCGATCTGCCCTTCATACACATCGACGGATACCCCCTTCAGGACCAGGATGACATGCTCGTAGATAACCTCGATGTTATTCACCTTGAGTAGTGGCTCTTGCGCTGTGGCCATCATATAGATTCACCTCCAGATTGATCTAAGGGCTCGCACTAAGAAAACGGTAAAACCTCACAAGCAGATGGTTGCTGATCTTGATGTGAAGGGGAGCAAAAGCACGCTCCCCTTCACACGCATTCAGAGGCTATTTTTACTTACAGCCCGGACAGTCACTTATCTGAATGTAGTTCTTTTTGGCATATTCGTCGGCCGATTTGACGATCAACTCCCGAACAAACTTCTCCATCGGTCTGACCACGATGCCGGTCATAACCCATTTCTTTCCATCCCACTGCTGGAAGAAGACCGGACCGCCCCCTTCGTGGTCCGCGCAACTGAGCTTGATCGGCTGCATAAAGCCCTCGGCACCGATCTCTTTGATTCTCTCCGGGGTGATGTTCAGGTTCTCAAACCCCCATCTCACCTCATCCCCGTTGAGGACTTTTTTTCCGTACTTCTTCTGGGCCGTCAGGAGGGCCTCATGGTTGATGATGCCGGCATAGATGCCCCGGTTATAGTAAACCGACCCCACGCGGGTAAATGCGATATGCCCCTTCATGACACCGTAGACCTTGTCGACGATCTCCTGAATAACGGGGAAATCCCTTCCCACACCGTGCCAGTTGGCGGAATAGTACCCTTTGGCTTTGGGACCTGCAGGGAGCACGTCTTCTTCGGACCCACACCACCAGACGCCCACAATATGATCGGCCGGGAATCTGAGCCTGGCCGCTTCTTTGAGCGGCACCGTGCACGACACGCCCCAGTTTCGGTTGATGACCCAGTCCGCCTTATAGCGCCTCACAATGTCCATCCACTGGGCCTTCTGGTCAATGCCGGGCCAGGGCACCGGGAAGTGCCGCACTTCAAACCCATACTTCTTGGCCATGGCGTCCAGAATCGGCTTGGTCTCCTGGCCGTAGGGAACGTCGATGTGGAGATTGGCGATCTTCAGGCCCTTGAGGTATTTTCCGATGGTCGCCATGTCTTTCCCGTCCCATCCTTCCTTGATGGCGATGAACTTAATTTTTGCCGTGTTCTGGGACCAGTAGTTGGTGGGCAATGTAAAGACCCAGGGGAAAACACACCCATCCGATGCATCGGCTCGACCGTACCCGCTCGAGATAATGGAGATATGATCTTCCGTGCCCTTGGGGATCAAGGCATAGGTGATCCCCGTGCTCAAGGGATGGACAAAGGTCAATCTGTCCTTGAAGCGATTATAGCACTCAACCCCCCGCGCGGTGTTATAGGCGGTTTCGCATTCCTCGAAGGAATACTTGATGCCGTTGATCCCACCCTTCATGTTCATCAGTTCCATGTAGTCTTCCATACCGCTGCTGAACCCGCTGCCGCCGGCTGCAAACGGACCGGTCCGGTACGCCAGAATCCCTACGAACTGGGTGGGTCCCTCATCCTTTTCGTCTGCGGCCATCGTCGGACCCGCCACCATCATAAAACTTGCGGCTAAAACCATAACAAATAGGCTGAAAATGAGTTTACGTCCCATGCTCCCTTCCTCCTTTCTTTCCTGTTAAAAGTGTTGAAGATTGAGGGTTAAAGGAAAACAAGTAAACCAATGTGACCTTCCCAACGCACATCCTGATCCGAGTTGCGTATGAAATGACATTCTACCTCACGGCTTGCGCCAAACATCTTTCGCCTCTAATATGGAAACGGCCACAACCGCAACTTGTCCTTGATGGTGTGCCACAACCGGGCCATGCCGTAGGGTTCCACAATCAGGAAGAAAACAATCAAACCACCGAACACGATCGACTCGATATTAGAAAGTATGTCCGCAGGCACCACCTCCATGAATGACCCCAGTCCTTGGTTAATAAAAATAGGCAACATGACAAAAAAACCCGCGCCTAAAAACGACCCGAGCACCGTTCCCAACCCCCCGATGATGATCATTCCCAGCAGTGCAAAAGAGGTCATCACGTTGAATTCTTCGATGTTTGCCGCCCCCACATAGCAGAAGGTGATCAGCGAGCCGGCCACACCGGCATAAAAGGTGCTCACCGCAAAGGCCACCAGTTTATCTTTGTAGAGATTCACGCCGATGATTTCGGCCGCGTAGTCCACATCCCGGATGGCCATCCAGTTTCTGCCGAGCTGTCCCCGCACCAGGTTCTTGCCGAATGTCATGAGCACAATCAGCATACAGAGGACCAAATAATATTTCCTGACGGGCGTATCCAAAGGGAACCCGAAAATAAACATCTTGGGCGCTTCGATGGTCCCAAACACCCCGCCGCTGATCCAGTGCACATGCACAATGACCCATTCGATGATAAACTGGGAGGCCAGGGTGGCGATAGCGAGATAAAAGCCCTTGATTCTGAGAGAAGGAAGCCCGAAGAATGTTCCCACGACAGCCGTGATCAGCCCCGCCAGCAGGATGCTCGGGATCAGGGGGACGCCGTAACGGCCGTAGAGAATAAACGACGAATACGACCCGATGGCCATGAAGGCGGCATGCCCGATGGAGATCTGGCCGGCGTATCCGGCCAGGACATTCAGCCCGAAGGCCGACAGGGCAAAACAGTAAAAGGGAATAATGATATTGGTGATCAGGTACTCGCTGGCAAACAGGGGGACAATGACGAAGGCCAGAAACAGCATGACGATAAAGCCCCATCTGTCCAGGGGAATGGGAAAAACAGCCATGTCACTGGCATAATCGTCTTTGAAATTGCCGCATTCTCTGTAAAACATAATCTATACCCTCTCTATAATTTCTTTGCCGAACAGGCCGTATGGCTTGAAATAGAGCACGATCAGTGCCAGGAGATAGGGGAAGAAAGTCTGAATACCCCCGCCCACATAGGATCCGAGAAAGACCTCCCCCAGGTTTTCCCCGGCCCCTACGATGAGCCCGGCGATGATCACGCCGGGGATACTGTCGATGCCCCCGATAATGAGCACCGGAAGGGATTTCAGCGCAATGAAGGTGAGACTGAACTGGACCCCCAAGCGGGTTCCCCAGGCCACGCCTGCCACCGTGGCCACCACCCCCGCGATGATCCAGGTCAAGGTCCAGGCCTTGAGAAGAGGGATCCCTACGGAAAGGGCCGCCTCATGGTCGTCGGACACGGCCCTGAGCGCCCGCCCGTTCCGGGTTTTTTGAAAAAACCACACCAGGCCGCCCACCAGAACCGCTGCCACCAACGCAAAGAAGAGATCAAAGGAGCCGATATAGACACCGGCCACTTCATATAGATTATCCGGAATCCCGAGATTCAAGCCCTTGGCTTGTGTCCCGTAAATGGACTGTCCGATGCCCTCCATGAGATAGGCGATGCCGAAGGTGGCCATGAAGAGCATGAGCGGGGGGCGATTCACCAGTCGTTTGAGGACGAGGAAGACAATGGCGTATGCCCAGACGATCATGGCGCCCACGGTTAAGAGGAGGGCCAACCACAAGGGAAGATGCATGTACTGCTCCAGAAACCCATAGAGGGCCAGGGCTGCGAAAAGGCTCATGGTCCCCTGGGCCATGTTGAAGACTTCAGATGCCTTAAAAATCAACGCAAATCCCAGAGCCACGAGAGAATACATGATCCCCACCATCAGCCCGGTAATCAGTACCTCAAAGAAAAAAGCCATCAGTGATCTCCTTCATTTAATCAGATTAAGATGTCCACTTGGGTTTACTTCGGCTGCCGCCCCTTATTCGCCTGCCGTCCCGAGATAGGCCTTGATCACCTGGGGGTTGGCCTTCACTTCGTCCGGGGTGCCTTCGCCGATCTTTTTCCCAAAGTCGAGGACCGCAATCCGGTCACAGATATCCATGACCACACCCATATCGTGCTCGATCAACGCGATGGTGTAGCCCAATTCTTCATTGGCATCCAAGATGAACCGGGCGATATCTTCCTTCTCTTCCAGGTTCATTCCGGCCATGGGTTCATCCAAAAGGAGGAGCTTGGGCTCCGAGGCCAAGGCCCTGGCCAATTCCACCCGTTTCCGAAGCCCATAGGGGAGCATGCTGGCGGGGGTCCGCCGGATATTTTCGATCTGGAGGAAATCGATGATTTCTTCCACCGCCTTTCGGTGCTCGATCTCTTCCTTCTGACTGAGTCCCCAGTAAACCCCTTGGGAAAACAGGTTGGCATGCATCATCATGGTCCGTCCCACCATAATGTTTCCGAGGGCCGACATGCCCGTGAAGAGCGCCAGATTCTGAAAGGTCCTGGCGATTCCCCCCGCTGCAATACGGTTGGGCTTCATGTGTTTGGGCCGCTCCCGCCCTTCAAAGACAATCCGACCCTTATCAGGCTTATAAAAGCCGTTTAAGATATTGAGCATGGTGGTCTTCCCGGCCCCGTTGGGGCCGATGATGGCCATGATCTCACCCGGATAGATCTCCAGACTGACATCGTCCAAGGCCTTCAAACCGCCGAAAGAAATGCTGATGTGTTCGGCGGTCAGGATCGGTTCCTGTTTTTCACTCATGTTTTTTCTCCCCTATCAATAGGTCTGGGCGTCACGGATTTTGAGGTTCATCTTCACCTCGGCAATACGGCCGTCCTCATAGGTGGCCTTGATTAGGAGGGACACACTCTCCTGTCCGGGCGTATAGAGCGCATCGATCATTTCGCCATATTTTTCCGCAATCAATCGTCGCCTCACTTTCCGGGTACGGGTGATCTCCCCGTCGTCCGGGTTCAGTGCTTTGGTCAGATTGAGGAATCGCCTGATCTGGGAATTTTTGAGCTTCTCGTCCTTGGCCAGGCTCTTGTTGACGTTGCAGATGGCCTCATGGATCAGGTCATAGACCTCCGGCTTCTGGGCAAGATTGCCGAAGCTGGTAAACGCAATATGCCGCCGCTCTGCCCAGTTGGCCACGGCCCCGTAATCGAAATCAATGAACGCGGCCACATAATCCCTGCCCATGCCGAAGGCCACGGCCTCTTTTACATAGGGGCTGAATTTAAGCTTGTTCTCGATGAATTTGGGCGAGAACAGGGTCCCGTCATTTAATCTGCTCACATCCTTGGCCCGATCGATGATCTTAAGATGGCCTTTTTCGGTCATGAACCCCGCATCCCCGGAATGGAGCCATCCATCCTCGAGCGTCTCGGCTGTGGCCTCCGGACTCTTGTAATAGCCCACGAAGTTGCCGGGGCTCTTGTACAGGACCTCGCCGTCTTCGGAGATCTTTATCTCCACACCGGGGGCCGGCGGTCCCACGCTGTCTGAATCGGTCTCGCCATCTTTCTGCATGGACACATAGGCGCAACTCTCGGTCATGCCGTAGAGTTGTTTCAGATTGATGCCCAAAGACCGATAAAACTCGAATATCTCAGGGCCGATGGCCTCCCCGGCCGTATAGGCCACCTTGATGTTGCTCATCCCGAGGTTGTCCACCAGGGGGGCGTAAATCAAGAATCGGCCCAACTGGTGCATCACCTTGTCCGTGAGGGATACACCCTCATCGGTGGCTCGCCTTCTTTCGACCCGATTGGCCACTTTCATGAAATAATCGAATGCCTTTCGCTTGATCCAGGCCGAATCTTCCATCTTGATCATAATCTGGGTCAGGATATTTTCCCAGATCCGGGGCGGAGCGAAGATATAGGTGGGACCGATCTCCCGTTGATCGTGGACCACGGTTTCGGTGCTCTCGGGGCAGTTGACCGTAAATCCCGAGCACATGGAATCGCCGAAGGAGAAGACATGGTCTCCGATCCAGGCCATGGGGAGGTACGCCATGACGTTTTCCGTTTCGCCCAGGTTGTCCCATTGGAGGAATCCACGGGCGCATGTGGCGATCTTGCGGTGCGTCAGCATGACCCCTTTGGGATTGCCGGTGGTCCCCGAGGTGTAGGCGATGATGGAGATGTCATCTGGCTGAACCTTATCCACCGCATCCATAAAATAGTCCGGGTGTTCCTTTTCGAATTTTCGGCCCATTTCCTGAACGTCCGTAAAGGCCAAAAGCCAGTCATGCTTGTAATTGGTCAGCCCTCTGGGATCATCGTAGATGACATATTCCAGCCCGGGAACGTCCTTCTTGAGATGCATGAGTTTGTCGGTCTGCTCCTGATCCTCGGCCAGGGCAAAGCTACACTCCGAATGATCCACAATGAACCTCAGTTCGTCATGGATGGCGTCCTGATACAAGGGAACGGGTATGCCCCCAAGCGCCTGGCACGCGGCCAAGCCCCAGTAGAGCTGGGGCCGGTTGTCCCCGATAATGGCCATTCGATTTTCCTTTTTAAAGCCCAAAGACGCCAATCCGAGGGCAAAATCCTTGACCTGTTCAAGATAATCCTGCCACGAGTAGGACTGCCAGATCCCGAGGTCTTTTTCACGAATGGCCGCCTTGCTGGGAGGGAATTTTTCGGCGTTGTGGATAAGAATTCGGGGGAAGGTCATGGGAAGATCGCTCATGTGCTCAAGCCTCCTCTTTCAGTTGAGTTCTCTCGAGTGAGGAATCAATAAAACGCACGCCTGCAAAAATCACACAAACGTCGTAAAAATCAAACCGCGTACCTGTTACATCTTACATCTAAAGGGGGAAACCCTCAGTTCCGAATACCCCGGCCGATGACCTCCAGGGCCAGTTCCAGTGTGGGTCTCAAAAGATCTTTTCCCGAACCGAATCCCCTTTTTGTGTCTTCCCAGAGCACCAGTCCGGAAAACAGGCTCCATACGATATCCGCAAAAGCAGCCGGATTGCGGTCCACAAAATCGCCATTCTGGACCCCGTTTTCAAAAATCTGTGCGACGGTGTTCATATATTTTCGGGTGTGATCACTGATTTGCTTCGAAAGCTCCGGAGAGAGGTTTTGCAGTCTTTCCTTGGATTGGTACCTGAGGACATTAACGACATTGAGAGGATCGAGAAGGTAAACATCATACAGCGCCTTCGCCAATGCTTTGATCTTCTTTTCAGGGCCCAATCTTTTATCCCGCACATTTTCCATCTTTCGGGTAAGGTTCTGGAGCATGGTGAGGTTGAGGGAGGCAAAGAGATCGTCTTTGCTCTTGAAATAGAGGTAGAGCGTGGCTGGGCTGAATTCGGCTTCCTCAGCAATGCTCTCCATGGTGGCCCCGCCGAACCCTTTGGACGCAAACACCTTTTTGGCGGCGTCCATGATCTGCCGGCGGCGCATTTTCTTTTCTCTTCTTTTTCTTTCTTCGATTCCCATAATACTAAACGAAAATCAGGTACTAAATGACATTTATTTTGTTAGCGGTCGTTTATAGGGTAAACGTCATTCAGCTGTCAACAAAAAAATATTACTCGAGTCACGTATCTCCGTTTATTGACAATTAGTTGAGTTCTTTTTGGTTTTTGTAACGGATATTTGGGAGAAGAGGAATTCAGAAGACAGAAGCCAGAAATCAGAATAAATCTGAAATTTTAAGTCCTTCCGAATTCTGATTTCTGACTTCCGGGATGAGATGTCCTACAGGAGCCGTTCGAGCTCGTCTTTCGGAACCTCGTAGGTCCTGTCGAACTCGGACCAGAATCGTTTGTTTTTATTCTTCCAGCCATACCCGAACCGTTCATCAAAAAATGAACTCAAACGGGCGAACCAGGTGCCGGATTTCTCGATGCCTTTTTCTTTCGCTCGGAATATCTCCCTGAGGTAACTGTCAATTTCACCGATCTTATCCTTGGGAATGTAGGATTTGGCCCCGAGCTTGATGGACCCCACCAGGTTTTCCGGACTCAGTCCATGGGCCGTGAGCATCAATGCCGGGATCTTCTTGTGGGTGGCAATTTCGAGTAAATCGAATCCCCTGACGCCCATGATATCGAGAATCGCCGCATCATACACCTCGTTTTCGAGGTGTTCCTTGGCCTCTTCAAAAGTGGAAGCGGTTTGGGTATCACAGGTATCGAGCATTTCAACCAAGGTATCCAAGACATCAGGCTCATCATCCACCACGAGGATCTTTTTCCCTTTCAGGATATCATCATTTGCCATAGCCTAATCGCCTCCTCTTTCTCAGGAATGTTCAACCGGACGGCGCCCCTCACCCGAAATGTTCATGACTTTTTATTTTTTATACCCATGTACCAAGATAATCAAGTCCGCATTTGGTTCTTCCGGCCCGTGGCAGACATCACGGCTTTCGTCTCTTTGCACCATTCGTCCCTCATTCTCTTCATGGCTCGAGGCGTGCGGTAGCGGATCACTCCCCATCCGACATCAGCTTAACGTAGACTTTTCGCGATCGCGGCCCATCAAACTCACAGTAAAAGACCTTCTGCCAGGTCCCGAGGACCAGACGCCCGTTCTCCACCAGGATGGTGACCGAACTCCCCATGAGGGACGATTTGATGTGGCTGTCGGAGTTGCCCTCCATGTGGGCGTAACCGTCATCGGGAGGCACCAACTGGTTCAGCTTGCCGATGATGTCCGCACACACGGCCGGGTCCGCCCCCTCGTTAATGGTGATGCCTGACGTGGTATGCGGGACATACACCACGCATAAACCGTTCGACATGCCCGTCTCGGAGACCATTTTCTGAACCGAGGCGGTGATATCCACCATCTGACTCCTGGAACGGGTCTTCACTGATAGGGTTGCCGGCATAATCTCCTCCTATGGATCTTTTATTCAGGGCATCAAAATGGGGGAGGCATTGTTCGTTTCCTGTGCGTCCTCCTGAGACCCCTTTTCATCCGCATAAGTGAAATAAACTGTCATACTCCGATCCACCATGCGGTACAAAAATAGATTCTTTTTAAACGCCGAATCCGTCTCATCCATTGCCAGAGCAGCTTTCAGGCAGGATACAGGGTAGTCACTCGATTCATCCAGCTTTTGGAAAACAAAGGCCATCTCTTCCAATCGATTTTTCATCAATTGACGTTTTTCGCCAGGGAAAAGCGCTGCCGCACACCGCTCCTTGATCTCCGCCATGCGCCGGGTCTTCTGCTCAGGAGAAAGGATCAACGGGCTGTCTTCGGATGCCACGATCTCCTCCATAAACGGCCTCATCGGTTCGAGTTCCAGGACCCAGCTCTTCATGAAGGGATGATCCAGAAGGGCGTCGATCTCTGTATCTGTCAGCGGCCTATCATCATGAAAAGCATCTCCTCCCACGAGGTCATAGATGGCGGGCCTTTCCAGCGGAGTGACCTGAGCCTTGATTCGGGACCTGAGTTCCAGATAATCGCCGGGAACCTCACTGCCGAGCACCAGTGACGCCTGGTAGGCGCGATCGAGAACGGATGCGAAATGGTTCAGGGAGGTTTCCACCATGGTGCCGCTTTCCGTGGAAAACTGCCGTCTTAACTCCCTGGCGCGTTTCTTGCTCATTTTAGCGAACAAAAATTCTTGAATCCCTTTTTCATCGGACACCGCACCAAGACCGATCTCTTGTCCCCCGGTCGACGGGGTGAGCAACATCATCACCGGGCGGTATCCCATACCGTCCAGAGTGCCCACATAGGCCCGGGGGCCCTCGATTTTGGACGGCTTCAGGCTGACCGGGACGGTGTCTTCCCGTCCATAGACGTCCTCCACCCGCACCCCTTTGCCTTTGAGTTTGAATAAAACCCGTTTAATGGCCTTGTGAACCCTTTTTTCGCTGAAACGATCTTTTATCTGCGCTAGAAGCGTCGGCGTGGAAGGATGATCCAGGGAGAGCATGTCTACCAGAGCCAGTGCCGCATGCGCATGGGGAATGCTATCGACGATCCCGGCCGGATCGGCGTCATTGATTTTTCCTGCAAGCTCGGCGACCAGCCGATGTTCCGACTCTGAAAGCGAGGGGGGAGAAGAGGCCTTCTTTTTCTTGCTAGCCTTTTTGCGCTTCATCTTTCTTCTCTATGGCCACATAATCGTCGAACCCTTCCTCTTCCAGATACACATTGATGCTCTCATCAGGGGCCGTATCCCATACCCCTCCCACATAATTGGCCATGATGGGAAGTTCTCGGTTGTTGTCTCCACGGTCAGCCAGGATGGCCAGTTCGATTCTTTTGGGTCGACCGTAATCGATCAGGGCATCCATGGCAGCCCGAACGGTCCTTCCCGTGAACAGCACATCATCCACGAGAACAACAATCTTGTCGTCGAGGGAGAAGGGAAGATCGGTCTTCCCCACCACGGGCGTGGGGGCCATTCGGGTCCAGTCGTCCCGGTAGAGCGTAATATCCACAATGCCCAGCGGCGGCGGTGACCCTTCCAATGTTCCGATGGCGCGCTGCAGTCTCGCTGCCAGAAAGGCCCCTCCGGTCCGGATGCCCACCAGAACCACATCCCGACCCAATGGATTCTTCTTGAGAATCGCTTCCGCAATTTTCTGAATATGGTCGGAAACACCCTTCGCGTCCAGGATAATTGTCTTTTCCATACCTCAACCATCGCATATAATTATTAAAAACTAAGATATATATCATGCAAAAGATCTTTGGTCAAAGCTTTTTGTTCCCACCTCCCATTGTACAGGCTCCGGTTTTTATAAGCGATTTCAGGAAACCCGTGACAACCTGTGCCAAATCATGTAGAAGGGACCTAAACGGGTCAATGGCGAACGGCCTTTTTATGGGATCATTTTTTCTAAGGAGACGCACACTATGGACACTCAGGAAGCCATCATGGGCTTTTCTCAAAGCGAAAAAATAAAATCCGCTCTCATATGGACCTCCCAGGCCCTCGAGCTCACCGGCGCATTGAACGGGCCGGAGAAAGATGGGGCCATCCGGCTGGTAAAGATGAAAGCCGATCACATCCTTCAGGAAATCGGGCTGGCCAAGACGATTGCAAAGGACCCCTACTGGGAGGATATCGAGAAGGACATAGAAAACGCGGTGGTCATGATCAACTCGGGGGTGGCCGCTGATTCCGTGGGCCACCTGACACAGGCACTCAGCAAAGTCACGAGCATCGGCCAACGGTCAATGGCCTTTTTAAAGGAAAAGGGATTAATTTAGCTCAAGGGAGGGATGTTTATGAAGGTATTGGTGCTTTATTTCTCAAAAGGAGGAAACACGAAACGGCTGGCCCAGGCCATTGCCAAGGGCGTGGAGGGCGTGGATGGGACGACCGCCTTGTTGAAAAGAACCGACGAGGTCTCAGAGGCGGATTTTCTGGGCTCAGAGGGGGTTATTGCCGGCTCACCGGTCTACTTTGGGGTTATGGCGGCAGAGCTGAAGAAAATCTTCGATGACTTCATCGGGACCCGCAAGCGGATGGAAGGAAAAGTAGCGGCGGCGTTTGCCACTTCCGGTGACCTCAGTGGGGGCAAAGAAACCACCATGATGTCCATCATCCAGGTCTTTCTCATCTACGGCATGGTGGTGGTGGGCGATCCCATGTCCGCAACCGGTCATTACGGGGTATCGTGTGTGGGCGATCCGGATGAGATCACCCAAGAAAACGGCGAGAAACTGGGCCGACGCGTGGCCGAAACAGCCAAAAAACTCCGCGGCTAAGGTAGGATGGCAGGCACCCATGAACGCAAACTCACTTAAAGCGCTTCTTGAGCGGGTAAAAAGGGATGAAATCACCGTTGAGGGATGTATTGAAAAGCTCCGTCGCCTTCCTTTCGAAAACTTAGGTTTCGCCTGCGTGGATCATCACCGCACCCTCCGAAAAGGCCTATCCGAGGTGATATTCGGAGAGGGTAAAGACATCCCCAGCATCATCGCCATCATGACGCAGATGATTACCGAAAAGGAAAACGTGCTGGTCACTCGACTGACGCCTGAAAAGGCGGAGGCCGTCGGCGCCCACTTTCCAGAGAGCACCTATCATGAAAAGGCGCGGATGTTGACCCTCATCCCCCACCCACAGCCGGTGACCGGAAGGGGAACGATCCTGGTCATCAGTGCCGGTACATCTGATATCCCTGTGGCCGAAGAGGCTGCGGTCGTGGCCCGCTTCATGGGCAATCCGGTGGACACCATTTACGACGTCGGCGTGTCGGGCCTTCACAGGCTCCTTGGGCACTGGGAGAAAATCGTCGAGGCCACGGTACTCGTGGTGGTGGCGGGGATGGAAGGCGCGCTACCGAGCGTCGTCGGCGGACTCGTGGACAAGCCCGTCATCGCGGTTCCCACCAGCGTGGGATACGGCACCAGCTTCCAGGGGATCGCCGCCCTTTTGGGCATGCTCAATTCCTGTGCCGCAGGCGTAACCGTGGTGAATATCGACAATGGGTTCGGCGCAGGATATGCGGCCGGTATCATCAACAGACCATAGGCCAAGAGGATTTTAGGTGTCGGGTGGCAGGCAAAAGGTAAAAGGGCCCAAGCGTCAGGCCTCAGAAAATTCCCGCATCCAGAAACCAGGAACCGGTAACACATAACCAGCCCTCATGATCATTCAAATCTACGAGATTCAGACCCCGAAAGATGCAGAGGCATGTGTTTCAGCGGGGGTGAACCATATCGGAAGTGTCCTGTTGAATAGGGACGACTGGCGTGATCCCGTGTTGCGGGAGACCCTGCAGGTATCGGCCGCAGCTGAGGCCAGAAGCAGTCTCATTCCCCTTTTCGGCGACATGAAGACCCTGGCCCTCGCCATCGATTATTACCGGCCCGATTACATCCACTTCTGCGACAGCCTGATCGATGCCGAGGGCGGCCCCATCAATCCGGAGCCGTTCGTCCGGCTTCAATCGGAACTCGGTGATAAATTCCCGGATACGGGGATTATTCGTTCCATTCCCATCCCGAAGCGTGGCGCACTGAACGATTTTCCGGTACTGGACATCGCCGCCCCCTTTAAAGACACCAGTGACGCTTTCCTCACCGATACCTGGGTCCCCCAGGCACCGGTGGCCGGTTACATCGGCATTACGGGTGAGCCCTCCGACTGGGACATGGCCGCCGATCTCACCCGGTGGAGCCCAATCCCTGTCATCCTGGCGGGCGGCCTTTCTCCCGGCAATGTCTATGAGGCCCTCCTGGAGGCCAAATGCGCGGGGGCGGACAGTTGCACTCAGACGAACCGGGTGGACAAAGAGAGAAACCCCGTGCGGTTTGAGAAGGACTTCAAAAAAGTCGCTGAGTTTGTGAGGGAGGTTCGACGCGCGGAAACTGCCCTGAATGAGAAAAAAAGGCCCTGGAAACCCGTCTCATGGAACTCCGTTCAGCAATCGCGGATCGGGAAAAAGCACTCCCCGCCCACTCGGTTCGGCCCCATCAGATCATGGTCATCGAATCGCTCGAAGAAGAGATCGACGCCACAGAGGGGGCACTGGCGCAGTTTAGGACCGAGTCTTTGGATGATTCAGACCCATCTTCCCCGGATTCAATATATTCAGAGGATCGAACAGCGTCTTGAGGTCCGACATGACCTCGAGACTCACCGCATCGTGCTCCAGACGCATGTAGGGGGCCTTCGCCAGGCCGATTCCGTGTTCCCCGGTCAGGGTTCCATCCAAACGGCAAGTCAGATTGAATATCTCATCCGAGGCGTCTTTCATGCGTCTCACCTCATCTTCGTCCGTGGGGTCGTACATGATTTTGGGATGAAGATTGCCGTCCCCGGCGTGGCCGAAGACAACAAAAGGGAGATCATGGTCCCGGACAATCTCTGAAATCCCTTTCAGCAATTCGGGAATCCTTGACACGGGCACCGCAACGTCCTCTGACACATTGCCGGGACGAAGTTTGGCCGCCACACTCCCGGCGATCCGTCTCGCCTGCCACAGGTGCTCGCTCTCCTCTGCCGAACGCGCCGTATGGATCGCCAGGGAGCGTCTCTTCTGAAACACCCCTACCACCCGCTCCATTTGAAACCGGGTCTCGGCCTCCGTATATCCGTCCGTCTCCACCAGAATCATTGCGCGCCCATCTGGAAGTGACGCACGCGAGTGATGTCTCAAGACGTTTAAGGTGTTTTCATCCAAAATCTCCAGGACGCTGGGGATGATCCCCGAACGGAGAATATCCGCCACGCAGCGGCCGGCGGTTTCGATGCCATCGAACATGGCCGACGCCGTGCACACCGCCTGGGGCTTCGGGTGGATCTTGAGCGTGATTTCCGTGATCACGCCCAAGCTCCCCTCGGATCCCACAAAAAGATGGGTCAGATCATAGCCCGATACCGACTTCATGCAGTTTGATCCACATCTCATCACCCGTCCGTCTGCAAGCACCACCTCCAGACCCAGGACATAATCCCGTGTCACCCCGTATTTGGCCCCTTTCAGTCCGCCGGCATTGGTGGCCACATTCCCTCCGATGGTGCAGGCCTTACCGCTGGCGGGATCCGGGGGAAAGAAAAAGTCGTAAGGGGCCAGGGCCTTTTGAAGATCCTGGTAGACCACACCGGGCGCCACAATGGCGATACGATCCGGAACACGAATATCGATGATCCGGTTCATTCGGCATAAATCCAACACAATGCCCGAACGGATGGGTATGGCGGATCCCGCCAGGCCGGTACCGGCGCCCCTGGGGGTCACGGGGAGACGACGGGTATACGCCAGTTTTAGAAGCTCGGACACCTCACGCGTATGGGTGGGCCATACCGATGCATCCGGCCGGTGGTGATGGGATGACGCATCGTATCCGTGCGATACCCGATCGATCAGTAGATCGCTGAACTTCTCCGGTCCGACAATGCGGATAATGGCTTTTTTCAGTTCTTGCTCCACGTCTTGGGTTCCTCGCCCGGATCCGGTGTTTCGGAAATTTCATATGGACCTGCTACCGGTCATGGCTGACGGAAATCGGATAAGAGAAAACGCTTTCTTGAAGAGATGTCAGGGCGGCATCCGGAGGTACGATACGTGATGATAAAGACTATTTTCGCGGCTTCACCATTAGGGTGTAATAGTTCTCTTTCTTGTAAAACAGCTGCTCCACCGTATAATCCCGTCCCGGTTTAAAATCCATGACCACACGGACTTTGGGGTGGGGTTCCTCATGAATGCCGATGCGAATCCGTTCAATAAAACCGTTTTTCAATGCCATCGTTCGGGGGATATCCCCATTGATTCGGGTATTTGGAAAATCGCATACCAGACGCGGGTGACCGCCGTCCAGCACCCGGGTCTTCGGAGGGTAGTAGCCGTTCAGTTCAAATATAACCCCCGTCTCATCCGCCTTGGTGTGGATGGGTCGAATGGCTCGAATCTCTTTCAGAGGGCTTTCTCCTCGGGGTTCGCCCTTATTTTCATGCGTCCCTTCCGAACGGGACAGGAGGGTGTGGTGGGCCCATCCCGATCGTCCATCCTCGAGTTCGATGGCGCACCAGTGCCCCTGCTGTTCAGTCACCCTCACCGTGTCGCCCCGCTGGATGCGGAATTTGATCTCCGCTTCAATGGAAGGGGCGTCTCGCACATTCCCCATCTCGACGATCACCTCACGCATGTCCTGAGATGGGGCTGCCGCCGGAGCCGCTTTTTGAGCGGCTTCTTCGGGTGCGGGGGCCTGGCTTTCTTCCCG
>JARRPY010000006.1:28798-29335 GCA_037382425.1 Deltaproteobacteria bacterium | reverse complement strand
CCCGACCAGAAGGAGGATCTGATCGCCGGGTTCAGCTACGAGGCGGTCAACTATCACCTGGGTGGGACCTTCCGGGCCTCTTACACACCATTGAATGACAATATCATCAACGGCCGCATACGAGGTATCGGCGGCGTGGTTGGGTGAAACAACGCCCGGACCTCGCTGGACGCGGGGCATATCGCCGTCGTAAAAGAGCTCATTAAACATGATGTGGTCGTCCTTACCACCGGATGTAACGCCATCGCCTGCGCAAAGGCCGGCCTGTTGACGCCGGAATCCGCCAAGGTCTATTGCGGACCCGGCCTGGCCGAGGTCTGCGAGACCGTGGGCATCCCCCCGGTGCTGCACATGGGATCCTGTGTGGACAACAGCCGGATCCTCATGGCCGCCACGGAAGTGGTCAAAGCAGGCGGGTTGGGCAATGATATCAGCGACCTGCCGGCGGCCGGTTCTGCGCCGGAATGGATGAGTGAAAAGGCCATCAGCATCGGCCATTACTTTGTAACCGCCGGGGTTTACACGGTCTTCGGCGTC
>JARRPY010000006.1:0-28708 GCA_037382425.1 Deltaproteobacteria bacterium | reverse complement strand
CCCTGTCTTTGAAAATTACCTGTATAAGGAATTGGA
Source organism: Deltaproteobacteria bacterium (assembly GCA_037382425.1). Taxonomy (GTDB): domain Bacteria; phylum Desulfobacterota; class DSM-4660; order Desulfatiglandales; family Desulfatiglandaceae; genus JAIPDZ01. Next base: position 28,672 of record JARRPY010000006.1, on the reverse strand, counting down.
GGGGATTTACGGCGGCATGTGGGATCTGGAGGCCGACCCCATCGCCCATGCCCACAAGATGATCGCCCACATCGACAAGAAGCGCAAGGCCCTCGGGATCGACAAGGCTCGGGAAAGGGTCCTTTTGGATATGGCCGACCGGCAGAAGCTGGAAGCGGCGTAAAAATATGACCTCTTAAGAAGGGAGGATATAACATATGTCAAAATTAGTAGCATTCGCGGCCATACAGGGCGCATACAACATCGTATCCAAGGTCGAGGGGAAGTACAAACGGGCTCTGGAGACCTACGGAGGGAGCCAGAAACTGGAATTCCCCAACACGGCCTATTTCCTGCCGATCATCTACTCTTTGACCGGCATGAAGGTGACGGATCTGGATTCCGCCAAAAAACCGCTGGATTTTGCGCGGAAACTCTTGCCGCCGCACGTCAAAAACGATTGTTATCTCCCCTACCTGGGACCCTTACTGGACGCAGGCATGGCGGCCCTTTTTGCCGAGGAGATTGAAGAAGCGATCCGGTATGTGGAAGATCCGGATTTTTATCAGCCGGAAGTGGAAGACCCGGATGTGGAGAATGGAAAGATCTGGCTGGGTGCCGCAGACGACGCCATCATGCGAAAGCGGGGGGTGGAGTTTGTGGACGGCACCGCGCCCGGGTTCGCCGCCATCGTGGGGGCGGCCCCGGACAGTGCGACCGCCAAGAAAATGGCCGAGGAATATCAGCTGAAGACCATCTATGTCTTCATGGCCGCAAACCAGAATGGAACCACCTTTACGGAGCAGCTCCTCCAAGAGGATGTCCAGATCGGGTGGAACACGCGGCTGGTACCCTTTGGCCCGGATATCTCTGCGGCCGTGTTTGCGCTCGGGTTTGCGAATCGTGCCGGCATGTCTTTTGGCGGTGTCCAGCCCGGGGATTATAAAAAAATGCTGGCCTATCAGAAAGACCGGGTCTTCGCCTTTGTGAACGCGTTGGGAGATGTGAATGCCGAGTGGGCCGCCAATGCGGCCGGGTGCGTCAACTGGGGATTCCCCACCATCGCGGACACGGATATCCCGGAGATCCTGCCCACCGGTGTTTGTACTTACGAGCACGTGGTGGCCAATGTGGATCACGACGACATGCCCACCCGATCCATCGAGATCCGGGGGCTCAAGGTGACCATCACCGAAATCGACATCCCCTTGGCCTATGGTCCGGCCTTCGAGGGCGAGCGGGTCCGAAAAGATGATTTGTTCGCAGAGATGGGAGGGGGTAAGACCCAATGCACCGAGTTGTGCAAGATGGCCGACATGAACGCCATCGAAGACGGTAAGGTGGAGGTCAAGGGCAAGGATATCCCCGACTTGAAAAAGGGAGACCGGTTGCCCCTGGGGATCTATGTTGAGGTGGCGGGCCGAGAAATGCAGGAGGACTTCGAACCCATCCTGGAGCGGCAGATTCATCACCTCATCAACTATGCCCAGGGCATCATGCACATCGGACAGCGGGATATCTCCTGGATTCGTGTGGGCGAACCGGCCATTGAAAAAGGCTTCACGCTCAAGGACATCGGGACCATTCTGCATGCAAAACTCCACCAGGACTTCGGGAGCATCCTCGACAAGGTTCAGGTGACCCTGTACACCGACGAAAAAGAGGTGGACAAGCTAACCAAAACGGCCCGGGCCGAGTACAAGTCCAGAGACGACCGGGTGGAGAATATGACCGATGAGTCCGTGGAGACCTACTACTCCTGTACGCTCTGCCAGTCCTTTGCGCCGAGCCATGTGTGCATGGTGAGCCCGGAGCGGACCGGTCTGTGCGGCGCCTATAACTGGATGGACTGCAAGGCCTCTTATGAGATCAACCCCACCGGGCCGAACCAGCCAGTGGAAAAGGGAGAATGTATCGATCAGAAACTGGGTCAGTGGAAGGGCGTGAACGACTTTGTATACAAGGCCTCGCGCCAGACCGTCACCCATTATAACTTCTACAGCCTGGTGAACGATCCCATGACCACCTGTGGGTGCTGCGAATGTATCGCGGCGGTGCTCCCCTCGTGTAACGGGGTCATGACGGTGCATCGTGATTATACGGGGGAGACTCCCTGCGGGATGAAGTTTACCACATTGGCCGGTGTGATGGGAGGTGGACAATCTTCCCCCGGTTTTGTGGGACATTCCAAATATAACATTTGTCAGAGGAAGTTTATTGTGGGCGACGGGGGCCTTTCAAGAATGGTCTGGATGCCCAAATCGCTCAAGGAGGAGATCAAAGAGCGTCTGGAACAACGTGGGGAAGAACTGGGGATCCCGGATCTCATCGATCGGATCGCCGATGAGACCGTGGGGATTACCGAAGAGGAAATCCTCCCCTTCCTGCAGGAAAAGGATCATCCGGCCCTCAAGATGGACCCGATCGTGGGGTAATGAGAGGGGATTAACCAGGGAACCAAGGGGCTGCGCCCGTTTATCCGGGCCGGCCCCTGACCATCATTATTATGAGGAGTAGACGATTATGGGATTAACGGGAATTCAGATATTTAAAATGTTGCCTCAGACCAACTGCGGCGAGTGTGGTGTGCCCACCTGTCTGGCCTTTGCCATGAATCTGGCATCGGGCAAGGCGGAGTTGGACAGCTGCCCGTATGTATCGGATGAGGCGAGAGAACAACTGGCGGAGGCCTCTGCACCACCGATCCGGCCGGTGGCCGTCGGCGCAGGGGTACGGGCCTTCAAGGTCGGTGGCGAGACGGTCATGTTCAGGCATGAGAAGACCTTTTACAACCCCACGGCGCTCGCTGCGGTCATTTTATCCGATATGGACGCGGACAGCCTGGACAAGAAACTGAAGGAATGGAATGCCCTTCAATATGAACGGGTGGGGCTCAACCTGAGGCCTGAGCTGGTGGCCCTGAAGGATGCCGACGGGGACGCAGCGGCCTTTGCCGCCGCAGCAAAGAAAATTGCAGAAGAAAGTGAGTTCGAGCTTGTGCTCATGAGCGATAAGGTCGATGTCGTCAAGGCCGGGGCGGAATCCTGCAGCTTCAATGGGAAATCTGGCCAAAGAGACCGGTCTCCCCCGGGTCGTGAAAGGAGCGGGCATGGATGAATTGATCGAACTTAGCGATAAGCTGACGGGCATGGGTCTCAAGGATCTGGTGCTCGATTCAGGTGCCAGGGAGATCAAGCAGCTCTTCGAGGACCAGGTGGCCATCAGGAGGGCCGCACTCAAGGCGGGAAATCGTTCTTTGGGATTCCCCACCATCGCCTTTCCATGTGAGATGGCAGGGAACCTGGATATGGAGACCCTGATTGCGACCATGCTGATCGCCAAGTACGCGGGAATCGTGGTGCTGTCCGATTTCAGGGGCGGGAATCTTTTCCCTCTCCTCCTGGAGCGGCTCAATATCTTCACGGATCCGCAGCGACCCATGACCGTGACCGAGGGCATCTATGAGATCGGATCGCCCGATGAGAATTCACCCGTACTTATTACCACCAACTTCTCTCTGACCTATTTTATTGTCAGCGGTGAAATTGAAGGGAGCCGGGTGCCGAGCTGGCTGTTGATCATGGACACGGAGGGACTCTCGGTTATGACCGCGTGGGCGGCCGGCAAGTTTGCCGGTGATTCTGTGGCCATGTTTATAAAGAAATGCGGGATTGCCGACAAGGTCAAGGAAAAGAAAATCATCATTCCCGGATACGCAGCGGCCATCAGCGGGGAAATGGAAGAGGACCTCCCGGATTGGGAGATCGTGATCGGTCCTCGCGACGCTTCTCTGATCCCTAAGTTTTTGAAGGATATGAAGAAGTAGGGGGTTTCATGCGCGTGGGGTCTTTGATTGGGACCTTGGATTCAAAACATATAAAACCGCATAACAGGGGAGAAAGTCGATGCTATTAATTGGTGAGAATCTGAATGTGATCAATACGGTTATCGGGAAGGCCTTTAAAGCCAAAGACCCCGGCCCCATTGCCGAGGAGGCCAAGCGGCAGAAGGAAAAGGGGATGGACTGGATCGACATCAACCTCGGACCTGCCAGAAAGGGCGGCCCGGAGCTGATGGAATTCGTGGTGAAAACGGTCCAGGAAGAAATTGGAGATGATCTCCCCCTCTGCCTGGATACCTCCAACATCGAGGCCATGGAAGCGGGTCTGGCGACCCATAAGGGAAAGGCCATCATCAATTCCATCATGGCGAGACCGGAGCGGTATGAAAAGATGATACCGCTTGCCGTCAAGTACAAAGCCAACATGATTGCGCTCATGTGGGGACCCGAAGGGCTTCCGAGGGACGAAAATGAACGGGCGGCCCTGGCCGTGGAACTCATTTATGCCGCCAATGAAGCCGGTGTGCCCAACGAGGATATCTTTGTGGATGGGATCGTGACGCCGGTCAATATCCAGCAGCCGCAGCTCATGAGTCTGTTGGCCTTTCAGGAGATGCTTCAGGATATTGCGCCGGGGTGTAAGTCCACCTGCGGGCTGTCCAACATCTCCAATGGTCCGCCGGACCATCTCCGGCCCATTTTAAACCAGACCTATATGGTGATGCTGGAGCGAAAGGGGATGTATTCCTGTATCGCGGACGCCTATGATGATGACCTAATCGCCATTGCCCGGGGGAAGCGACCGGAAGTGGTGGAGGTCATCCATAAGGTCATGGACGGCGAGAACATCGATATGGGCGGGCTGTCAGAGGAGTTGGCCAAATATGTGAAGACCGCCCGGGTGATTTTGGGGCATTCGCTTTATTCTGACTCATGGCTTGAATTGTAGAACGCCTATTGGGTTACCTGAACATCAGAGGGGTCTCCGTTTTGTGGGGCCCCTTTTTTTGATCAAGAATCAAAGGAGATGAATCCGTGAACGATGCATGTACGACACCGGGAGATCTGGAGCGATCTCAGCAGGACAAGATGATAGAGGCCAATCTGGCCCGGGTAAAAAGAAAAATTCTGGTCATGAGCGGCAAGGGGGGCGTTGGCAAGAGTACCGTGGCGAGCTACCTGGCGCTTTTGCTGGCACACAACGGAAAAAAAGTGGGCCTGATGGACGTGGACCTGCACGGTCCCACCGTGGCCAAGCTGATGGATGTTCAAGGCGGGTTTGAGATAGTGGAAGCGGAAGGCGCCATTCGACCGTATCGGTTCTCTGATCACCTGGGCATCGTTTCCTTGGACATGGTTTTGGGAGAAAAGGATACCGCCGTTATCTGGCGGGGGCCCATGAAGATTAGTGCCATTCGGCAGTTTATTTCGGACATCGATTGGGGGACGCTTGATTTCATGGTGGTGGATTCTCCCCCGGGTACCGGGGATGAACCCCTCACCGTGGCCCAGACCATACCCGATGCCGAGGCCCTCATCGTGACCACGCCGCAGGAAGTGAGTCTCGCCGATGTGCGAAAATCGATCAATTTCTGCCGCCAGGTGGGCTTAAAAATCCTCGGGGTGGTGGAAAATATGAGCGGCTTCTCATGTCCGCATTGTGGAGAGACCATCGACCTGTTTGGAAGCGGCGGGGGTGCCCATATGGCGGCACAGATGAATGTCCCCCTGTTGGGACAGCTGCCCATTGAGCCGGCCATGGTGAGTGCGGGCGACAGCGGAGACCTCAAAGGGCTGATGGCGCGGGACGATCTGCCCATCAACAAGGCCTACGATCAAATCCTTCAGGCCATATTGAAAGGGGAAGCAAGCCGTGCGGATGCGTGATCCCCGTGAGATGGAGCGCCCAGACATGATCCCGGGTGACAGGGATGTCATCCCTGGGTATTGATCCGGGCAAAGGCCTTGTCAGTTTTAGATGCTTGTGGTAAAAATGAGGCGGACAAAATGGCGTTGATCCGCATGGCGCGTCAGATCAGCAAGCAGAGCATCGGGAGTGCTTATGGGCAAGGAATTCTGGACAGTGAATGAGGTGATAGAGCGCTTCGAGGTGGAGGAAACCTTTCTGAGGGATCTCGAAGATGAGGAGATCGTCTGCCCCACCTGCACGGATGATCCCGGCTCCAAACGTTTTTCGGCCGGTGAACTGGAAAAGCTGCGCCTGGCAAAACTACTTGTGGAGGAGATGGAGGTCAACCTCTCCGGGGTGGATATCATCCTCAGGATGCGTCAGCACATGTTGGAAATGAGGCGGCAGTTTGACGCCATATTGGAAGATTTGGCCGCCCAGTTGAGAACCCTTGAAAATTAGAGCCTGATCCCGCTTCTCACATCCCGTTTGTAGTATTCATCGAGCTTTTCGGCTGCTTCGAGGATCTCTTTCTTGTCGGTTTTCGGCACTTTGACGATGAGCTTCACCATCAAGTCACCCGGTTTCTTGGTCTTGATGTCCACCGCGCCTTTCCCTTTCAGTCTCAGGGTCTGGCCCGATTGGCTTCCCGGCGGGATCTTCAATTTGATCTGTCCGTCAACGGTGGGAATCATGACCTCCCCGCCGGCCATGGCCTCCCTCACCGTAACCGGGACCTCCATTAAGAGATTGTTTCCTTCCCGCTTCAGGAGGGGGTGGGGTTTGAGGTGAACGACGAGATAGAGATCGCCCGGCGGTCCGCCGTTTTGCCCCGGCTCCCCCTTCCCGGCCACGCGAACTTTTGATCCCTCTTTCACACCTTTGGGGATGACCACCCGGATCTTCTCCTCTCCCATGACTCGGCCCTGCCCGCGGCAGCGGGAACAGGGCGTTCCGATCTGCCCGTGGCCGTGGCAGTGGGGGCAGGCCTTGGTAAACTGCATGGGCCCCTGGGCCACCTGCTGCCGACCGGAGCCGCCACAATGGGGACACGGCGTAATGGGGGCCTTGGGATCATTCCCTGAGCCGTGGCACGCCGGGCATTCTTTTACTTTTTGCATCGAAAGATCGGTGGAAAATCCCCGAAGGGCGGAGATCATGTCGATGGTCATCTCGTGCTCGATGTCTCTTCCCTTGGCGGGTCTGGTGGAGGAGAACCCGCCCATCCCCGCACCTCCACCGAAGAGATCACCGAAAATATCCTCATAGCTCTGATAGCGACCGAATGCCTCGCCGCCTTGGGCCTGCTGGGCCCGCTCTCCCTGGTATGTCTGCCACTGGGAGTATTCTCTGGCCTTATCCGCATCAAAACCGGACTGGAGGCCTTCTTCCCCAAATTCGTCGTAGAGCTTGCGCTTCTCCTTGTTTCCGAGGCACTGATAGGCACTGGAGATATCCTTGAATTTCTGCTCGGCCTCCTTGTTTCCCGGATTGATATCGGGATGCCATTTCCGGGCCAGCTTGCGGTAGGCTTTCTTTATCTCGTCCTGGGAGGCACCCTTTGAAACCCCCAGAATCTTATAAAAATCTCTCGCCATGGGTGGGATTCACCTTCAATGGATGTATCATGAAATTTAGAACCGCGTGTGCTTTAAACAGGAATCCGTTGGATGGATTGCACTACCTAGGATATCTCATGGTGAGAGGAATTGTCAATGTCAATTGGCGGTCCCTTTCTCCGGTTATCGCCTATCCATCGGATGCGAGCATCTCTTCGGCGAGGGCCATTCCCTGCGGGGTGATCTCCCGGCCTCCTAAAAGCCTGGCAATTTCTTTTACACGCGCATGATTGTCCAGCACCCGGATGGCCGTTTCCGTGCGTCCGTCCGTGACATGTTTCGTGGCGAGGAAGTGGGTGTGCCCCTTGCTCGCGATCTGAGGGAGGTGCGTGATGCAGAGGATCTGGTGGTAGGCGGCGAGAGAAGCGAGTTTTTCTCCCACCACCTCTGCGGTAGACCCACTGATTCCCGCGTCCACCTCATCGAAAATAAGGGTTTCCACGCTGCCGGTCCTCGCCAGAATGGTTTTCAAGGCCAGCATGATCCTCGAGAGTTCTCCCCCTGAGGCGATTTTGGCAAGCGGCCTCAACGCCTCCCCCACGTTCGGCGAGATCATGAATTCCACCTTATCCAATCCGTTCACATCCAGACCCGTCGATTCCCGGGTGTCACCGTTTTCCTGATTATCCGGGATTGGTTCAAAGTGAACGTTGAATCGCGTCCCTTTCATCTGTAGCTGTTCCAGTTCTCTTTTGACGGCCGTTTCGAATTTAAGCGCCCCCGCTTTTCTCCTTTTTGAAAGCTCTTTTGCGCGGTTTGTCATGTCGCTCAGCAGGGCGTCCCGCTCTTTCTTGAGATCTTCGAGGTGATCCTGGGACTCATCCATGTCCTGCATCCGTGCGGCCAGCTCGTCTCTAAATTTCAAGAGGTCCTCCAGGGTGCCTCCATATTTGCGCTTGAGCCGGTTCAGCATCTCGAGCCGCTCCATCACCTGTTCAAGTTGTCGAGGATCGAGGTGAACGGTCTGTTGAAAATCCCTAAGGCTGAGAGCGATATCCTCGAGTTTGGCCTCCACCTCCGAAAGTGCGTCCCGCAGGGGCGTGAGGTTGGGATCCATCTCTGCGCCCCGGCTCAGGGACCTGATGGTGCGGGAAACGTCGGAGATCACCGAGTTATCCCGCTCATAGAGTGCATGATATCCCTCGGATGCGAGGGTCAGCAACGCTTCGGCGTGCTGTAGGCGTGTTTTTTCTTCGGCCAGGGCCTCATCTTCCCCGGGCGAGGGATTGGCCTGTTCGATCTCTGCCGCCTGAAATGCGGCCAGCTCCCGGCGTTGCGCGTGTTCTTGGAGCGCTTTTTCCTGGGTTTTAATTTTCTGATTGAGGGATTGGTAGCGCCGAAACAGATCCTGGAAACGGGAGCGTTCCGTATCGAGGCCGCTGAAATCGTCCAGTAGGTAGAGATGATTGTCGGGCTTGAGGAGGAGCTGATGTTCGTGCTGACCGGAGATGCTGATCAAAAGCGGCGCCAACCGCGAAAGCATCTGCAAGGTGGCCAGGGCCCCGTTGATGAAGACCTTATTTCGTCCCTCCCTGGAAATACTCCGCCGGATCAACACCTCGCCGTTGAAGGGGATATCCAAATCAGAGAAAATCTCGGTGAGAACTGCGTTTTGAGGAACTGAAAAGAGGGCCTCTACGGTCGAACTCTCACAGCCTGTCCGAATGAGATCTGAAGAAGATCGCCCCCCTCGGATGAGATTGATGGCGTTGATAATAATCGATTTTCCCGCACCGGTTTCGCCGGAGAGGGTATGGAACCCTTCACTGAGGGAAAGGTCGAGTTCATTGATGATGGCGAAATTGGTGATGTTGAGTTGAAGGAGCATGGGATATCCAGGGACGACCTCAGCTACAGGGGTACGTCGTATTTTTCAATAGACCCAGGGACCAATTGGCACTGTACGTCGTGTGCGGCCATACCCGATGGCCGGAAGATCTATCAATCTTTTGCTCCGGATTTCCCTTCGACATCGGCGCCGGGGAGGAGCCGACGCGTTTCTATCACGAGACAAAGAGAAGACGGGCCCTCGCTTTGTTGATATTCCACATCGGCTTCGCACGGAACAGGAAGGTCGCAAAGGGCAATCCGTTTACCCAGAATATCGATGATGAGGGTGGCGTCGGTCACCTTGAAGCGCTCGCCATTTATGATGATGGCCCCCGGGGCTTTGTCCTGGATGACGACCCGTTCGTGCACCGGGGTTTCCTCTGTGGAGGCGGTGGCGTACACGGCCGCGGGTATCACAAAAAACATTCCCGCGAACACGGCGGCAAACAATTTTGGGTACCAAGAGAGATGGACTTTTTGATTTGGATGGGTTTCCATGCACATTCTCCTTTAAGATGTCGTTTCCTGGAGTATAATCCGTCTTCAATGCGCAGGCAAAGAAAATCGCGAAGGTCTTTCCCCATTGCGCATTGAGTCACGCCTTGATAACCCTTTATCAAATCGGGTATACGTTTTCAATGGACAACGGAAATGTTGAAAAGCCCAAAGGTTTGGTTCCCTCGAGGCCATGAAAAGTCTGACCGTGGCAGCCGTGTGTATGCGATCCATTCCGGGCTCGGTCAGTGACAACCTCGATCGGGTCGGGAGATTGGCTGGCAAGGCATCATCGGATGGGGCGGATGTCGTCTGTTTTCCCGAGTGCGCCCTCACCGGTTATGTCCTGAAGCACACGGATGGTATTTGGGGGGCCTTGGACATGAACCGCATCACCGAGCGGCTCAGGCAAACGGCCAGGGAAACAGGTGTACTCCTCATGGTTGGGCTCATGGAGCCTGTTGACGGGAAAAGACCGTACATTACCCAAATCCTGGCCGGCCCGGCGGGTGTCCTCGGGTATTACCGGAAGACACACCTCTCCCCCCCTGAAGCATCTGTTTTTCGGCCAGGGGAAACCGTTGACGTTTTCAACTTTGAGGGAAATGTTCTCGGCGTGCAATTGTGCTATGAAAGCCATTTTCCTGAACTCAGCACGCGCATGGCCCTGATGGGAGCCGACGTTCTTTTCATTCCTCATGCCTCGCCCCGAGGGACCCCGGATGAGAAGCGACGGAGCTGGATGCGTCACCTGCCTGCGAGGGCCTTTGATAATGCGCTTTTTGTGGTGGCCTGCAATCCGGTGGGCGTGACGGATGACGGGCTCTCCTTTCCCGGGGTCGCGCTTGTCCTGGGGCCCGATGGCCGGGAAGTGACCGCCTATGAAGGGGATCAGGAGAATATCCTCTATGCCGAACTCGACGCGGATCTTCTCCACCGGGTCAGGAGCCATCGGATGCGGTATTTTTTACCCAGGCGGCGACCGGAACTCTATATGTGAGCATCTGAACCGTTGCCCTGTGAAGGGTGGCACACGCAAAAAAGGCGCAATATGCCCTCACGGGCACCTTGCGCCTGATGTTCGGTCTTTTTTGTGTTACTTTGGACCTGCTGGATCTATTTTCAGGTTTACACGCAACCGGTCGGTTTGGGAAGGCCTGCCATTTTACATGCGCCTTTACCCGGACCCGATGGGAACAGCTCGTAGATGTATTTCAGTTTGTAACCGGTTACTTTGGAGAGAATACGGACCATGGGAGCAATACCGTTTTTCTTGTAATAGTCCTGCAGGACCTCGACCACCTTGAAGTGCTCGTCCGTCAGCTCCTCAATCCCCTCGGTTGATTTGACGTGATACATCCAATTCTCATCCCAGTTGTTGAAATCATCAATGAATCCGTCTTCATCGACATTATACGATTTCCCGTTGAAATCCACTGTTGGCATAACTTATTACCTCCCGTTTTTTTAAGTAAAATAGCGGCGACTCACCCGAAGTTGATAGACCACCATAATCTGATTTAAGTCCTTAACTATATATTGAATTTTTTCTATTGTCAAATATTCTTTTTCTATTTTTTGAGGAAACATGCGTTTTTTTCTGCCGAGTGGCTGCACGAAAAAGGCCTTTGGCCCATGAGCCCTCGCCGGCGGCGTGGACGTGGGTGTAGGAGGCCAGAAGATTCTTTTTTGAAATCCCGTCCTGGGTTCCGTTGATCCCTCGACCGCGCGCCACACGGAACACGAACTCAAGCGGTTCATCTGATGTCGGTACGGCCCTGGAATAGTGAAATTCGTGACCCCGCAGTGTTTTACCCACCGGATAAAAGGAATTTTCTCTGGCTACCTCCAGCACTGTATACCCGTGTCCTTGGGGTCGTTTCTGAAGGACGAACTCGAGGGGAAGGGCGCCGACCATCGGATAGGACCTCTCCCCAACCACTAAGCGCTCTCCCAGGTACATGAATCCGCCGCACTCCGCGTAGACGGGCAGTCCATTTTCAATGGCGTCTTTTAGGTCCGCTCTGAACGTTTTGTTGTCTGCCAGGGCTTGGGCCTGTGTTTCTGGAAAGCCTCCGCCGATATAGAGCGCATCCAAGTCAGGCAACCGGGGAAAGGCCATGGCGTCGATCTGAACAAGTTCTGCACCCAGGCGGACCAACTGCTCGAGGTTCTCAGGGTAGTAAAACCAGAAAGATCTGTCTTCGATGAATCCGATCCGTGGCCTAAGCTGTTTTTTTGCCTCGGAAAATGCGTCGGAGATGGCCTGCACGGGCTGGTGGGGGTGGCTGCCAAGATCCGGGGCCTCTTCAGCGATGCGCCATATGTCGTCCAGATTGAGATACGCTTCAACCATCTCTCTCGCATAAACAATCGCACTATTGGCCTGCTCCCTTTCCTGATGAGGGACGAGGCCCATGTGCCGCTCGGGAAAGAAACGGGCTTTCAACTTGGGAACCGATCCCACAACAGGGATTTGGCAGTATCTTCCAATGGCATCCCGGATGAGGTTTTCCTGCCTGCGGCCGGCCACCCGGTTCAGAATGATCCCTGAAATATTCAGATCGGGGTCAAAGACCTGACAGCCCTTGACCACCGCCGCCAGGGTGCGGGTGGTCATACTTACGTCCAATATCATCAGCACGGGAGCGTTTAAGCCTTTGGCCAGCTCAGCAGTACTGCTTGAACCGTCGAGATCGAGACCGTCATAGAGCCCCCGGTTTCCTTCGATGACAGAAAGGTCCATCCCGTTCGAATGCGTCATGAACGATTGCCGTATCTGCTCCGCATTCATTAAAAAGGGGTCCAGATTGTAGCATGGCCTTCCCGCAGCAAAGGCCAGCCATCCGGCGTCGATAAAGTCCGGTCCCTTTTTGAAGGGCCCAACGGACAGTCCCTTCTCCCGCCATGCGGAGATGAGTCCCAGAGAGAGGATCGTCTTGCCAGATCCCCCTCTGAGTGCAGCGATGACAATTCGGGGGTGCATCATTCGGTGTTTCTCAGACACAAATTCAGTGTTTTAAAACGGCCCTGTACCGTTGGGAAATAAGGACCATGGACTCCCGGGATTGTCAATAAAAAAATGGTAGTGATATCCGGTTTTTTTATTGACAATCTCCAAGGCTTTCGTTTATTTTTTAGCATTTAAACATAGGCCCGAGCGCGGCATTTATGAGTGAATAAACAGGGCAAGAAATCACCGCACGCCGAGCCAATGAAATGGCCCTAGACGTCCGGCGTGAGACGAATTTCAGAACGGGTTAAAAATCAGGACATTGAAAGGGAGGAGGTGACGGCAGGAATTTGATATTTTTTGGATTTGCTCCTTAAAATATATTTTTGCAACTACTTAAAAGGAGGCATGTATAATGGCTTTTGAACCGAGAGAAGAGCAAAAAGAGCTGAAATACGATGAGCTGAGAATCTACAAAGACGATGAGCTCAACAATTACACGGATGAGGAACTAAAGAATTTCAAATGTAAACATGATACGCCGGACCTAGATGAACTGGAAAAGGGTCCGTGGCCCAGTTTCGTGGCCGATGCCAAGCGGGAGGCCCTTCACCGGAGAAAGCTGGCCGACGATCGAATGCTGATCGAACGCGATGTGGTGGAGGACATGATGGGTCAGCTGCAGCTCTCGTTTGATGAGGGGGAAACCCACTGGAAGCACGGCGGCATCGTGGGCGTGTTTGGTTACGGCGGCGGGGTCATCGGCCGGTATTCCGATATGCAGGAAAAATTTCCATCCATCGCTCATTTCCATACCATGCGGGTCAACCAACCCGCCAGTAAGTTCTACAGCTCCGATTATCTCAGATGCATCTGTGATTTGTGGGAATATCGCGGCAGCGGCATGATGAACATGCATGGATCCACCGGCGATATGGTTTTTATCGGCACCTTTACTGAGCAGTTGGAGCCCATTTTTTACGAATTGGGGCACGTGCTGCAGCAAGACCTCGGCGGATCCGGATCCAACTTGCGGACACCTTCCTGCTGTATCGGTAAGGCCCGCTGTGAATATGCCTGCATCGATACCCAGGACATGTGTTATGAACTGACCCACTACTACCAGGATGAGCTGCACCGTCCGGCCTTCCCGTACAAATTCAAGTTTAAATTCGACGGGTGCCCCAACGGGTGCGTGGCATCGATCGCCCGGTCAGATATGTCCTTTATCGGGACCTGGAAAGACGATATCCGCATCGACCAGGAAGCGGTCCAAGCGTATATCGGCGGAGAGATTGAACCCAACGCCGGAGCCCATAAGGGAAAAGACTGGGGCAAGTTCGATATCGAAAAAGAGGTCATCGGCCTCTGTCCCACAAAGTGCATGTGGATGGAAGACGGCAAACTCATGATCGATAACAAGGAATGTACGCGCTGCATGCATTGCATTAATGTGATGCCCCAGGCGTTGAGGCCGGGGACGGATACGGGCTGCAGCATTCTGTTCGGCGCCAAGGCCCCCATTTTGGATGGCGCCCAGATGTCGTTGTTGACCATCCCCTTCATGCGGTGTGAATCGCCTTATGACAATGTCAAGGAGATCGTGGAAAAGGTCTGGGAATGGTGGCCGGAAGAAGGGAAGAACCGTGAGCGACTGGGCGAGCTGATCCAGCGCCAGGGAGTCAATAAGCTCCTTGAAATTCTCGAAATTCCGCCCATGCCGCAGATGGTCAAAGAGCCCAGAAGTAACCCCTACATCTTCTGGAAAGAAGAGGATGTACCAGGCGGATGGCAGCGAGACATCAATGACTACCGATCCAGACACGCAAGATAGGAGGACAAAGGAATGGCATTATCAACTGAGAGATTGGGATTGTTTAATCCGGATAAACCGATGGAAAACCGGCTGACGGACCTGGGCCCCAGGCATTTCTGGCAGTATTTTCCGCCCATAATTCAGAACAATAACGGCAAATGGAAATACCATGAGATCCTGGAGCCGGGTATCCTGGTGCATGTGTCCGAGACCGGGGATAAGGTGTTTACACTCCGTTGCGGCGGTTGCCGATTTATGACCGTTGAACATGTCCGGGAACTCTGCGAGATCGCAGACAAACATTGTGACGGGTATCTGCGGTTCACCACGCGGAACAACATCGAGTTCATGGTGGACAGTCAGGACAAGATGGAGGCATTGAAGAAGGACCTCCAGAGCCGGAAGCACGTGAGCGGCAGCTACAAGTTCCCCCTCGGCGGCACCGGCGCCGGGGTCACCAACATCGTCCATACCCAGGGATATATTCATTGCCATACACCGGCCACGGATGCATCCAGTATGGTTAAATCGGTGATGGATGACCTGTTTGATTACTTCCAGGGTATGACGCTGCCCGCCCAGGTGCGGGTGTCCATGGCCTGCTGCCTCAACATGTGCGGGGCCGTGCATTGCTCGGATATCGCGCTCTTGGGGTACCACCGGAAACCACCGATCGTGGACGGTGAGGTGCTGGATCAGTATTGCGAGATTCCGCTGGTGATCGCCGCATGTCCTACGGCCGCCATCTCCCCGGCCAAGACCGAAGATGGAAAGAAATCTGTGAAAATCAAACAGGAACGTTGCATGTTCTGCGGGAACTGCTACACCATGTGCATGGCGCTTCCCTTGTCCGACAGCGAAGGGGATTGTGTGACCGTGATGGCGGGCGGTAAGGTGTCCAACCGGATCAGCCCTCCCAAGTTCTCCAAGGTGGTGATTCCGGCCCTGCCCAATAACTTCCCGAGATTCCCGGAGGTGTGCGAGAGTGTCAAGAAGATTATCGAGGCCTATGCGGCCGACGCCAACAAGTATGAGCGGATCGGGGATTGGGCCGAGCGAATCGGATGGGAAAGATTCTTTGAAAAGTGTGATATCCCGTTTACCGAGCATCTGATCGATGATTACCGGCTGCAGTACGATACCTACCGGACATCCACGCAGTTCAAGTACACGGAAGCGGCGTGGGCGGTGTCCAAGGCTGCAGGGTGTATTGAATAAACACTCGGCCGATTGAGTTTCTGAACCGGGAGCGGCCGGGTCAAATGCGCGAGGTCCCTCCCGGTCAGCAAATTCAACCATAAGGAGCAAGGTATGGAAGATATCAAACAGGCGATTCTCGATTTTGCGGAAAAGAGCAAGAAGAGCAAATTTTACTTCAACGATATTCAAAAGGCGGTTCAGAAGACCATTCCCGATGCCAAGGCGAGGATGATCAAGAAGGCGGCCACCGCGCTCATCAACGAAGAAAAACTGATCTATTTCTCCACGGGCAGCAGTACCATGTACGGCCTCAAGGGACGGGGTCAGACAGAAGATCATTAGGCGCATGCTTACTTAATTGTTTGTGAATAGCCGACTTGACACGAGGCCGCTGTCCCTGGTGGACTGCGGCCTTGTGTATTTTGTCAGGGCGTTCAAAATAATAGATCCTTTAATTTTCAAAAGCCGGAAAAGGGCGAACAGAGGTAACGGATGAAGACACCACAAGATTCTGAATCCTTTATTTTCGAACAGAAACAGCTGAGGGATGAGGAAACGGAGTGCGCAACCGACCGGTATAACCAGGGCGTTTCCCTCATGCAGCAGGGAAAACTGGACGAGGCCATCGATGCCTTTAAAGACGCCATTGACAACAGTGGCCGCATGTTCGAGGCCTATGTCAACCTCGGGTACATTTACTTTAAAAAAGGCGATCTGGACATGGTGGTGGATGCCAATCAGAAGGCCGTCCAGATCGAGCCGAGATATGCCCGGGGCTACGCCAATCTGGGGTTTGCGTACCTGCAGATGATGAAGACCCAAGCCGCCATAGAGGCGCTCAAAAAGGCGTTGGAACTCAATCCGGAGATCGTGCAGGCCTGGAGCAACCTCACCAACGCCTATCTCCAGAACGGCGAGGTGGAAAAGGCCGTCGAGACGGGAGAAAAGATGGTGGAGATGGCCCCCGATTTTGCCTTGGGCCACAACAACCTGGCATCGGCCTACTATAGCCACAATGAATATGAAAAGGCCATCGCCCACTTGGATAAAGCGGTTTCCCTGGGATTTGAGCCTCACCCGGAATTCTTAAAGGCCCTGGCGCCTCATCGATAACCCACGCGATTCACATGGATTTTTCATATCTCTTTGAGCCGTACGATACCTTGATATCCCAGGCCGATATGGCCTTTAACCGGATGAAAACGGAGTTTCCGGAATGCATACGGTGCGGACCACACTGTTCGGACTGCTGCCATGCGGTTTTCGGCCTCTTTCTTGTGGAGGCGGCCTTCTTAAAACACGATTTTGACCGGCTCGACGGCGCGGAAAAAGAGGCCGCACTTCGACGAAGTGTCGAGGCTGACAGGGAAACGAGCGCCCTGGAGCGAACGCTTCAGGAATTTGAGGATGACCCGGAGATGCGGGCCTACACCATGGCAAGGGCAAGGATCCGCTGTCCGCTTTTGAATGATCAAGACGAGTGCATCCTTTATGACTATCGGCCCGTCACCTGTCGCGTATACGGTATTCCCACCATGGTCCGGGGAACCCCGCGGGTTTGCGGAAAATCCGGGTTTAAAAATGGGGTCGAATATCCGATCTTTAATCTGGACGGAGTGCAGCGGGAGCTCTACCGGTTGTCCGGTGAACTGGTCACGCGAGCAGGCGGCGAACCATCAGATAAGGCATCCCTTCTCTTCTCCGTGTCAAAGGTCATCCAGACGCCTGCGGAGACGCTCATCAATGAAACGCCCGAAGTGCCGTCCACACAGCGCTGACATGCCGATCCAATTGGGTGCGGATCAAGGCATATTCCTCGGGGTCTCCTTCCTCGTATAAGACGGACAAGGATTGATATAGCCCCTTTAGCTCTTCGGGGGCAAATGCGCGAAGTAGAGAAACAAGGGCTTCCACAGTGCACAAGGTAAATTTTCCTTGACGCACCATGTGCCCGATGGCCTCGAAGAACCCTTCAACGGTCGCCGAAACGGCGGTGTCTCCTATCCAAACCACATCCTTCACGCCATCCAACCGGTCCAGTCGCATTCTGACGGTGAGGTTCAAAAAGAAGTAGACGATGGCGATCAGCGGATCTATGGGGCCTGTGGAGAAGGCGTCCATGATCGATTGGTATTCTCTAACCGTAACGAGCCGTACATCGATAGCCTTGTCCTGGGCGTTCACCACGAAATCGCCGGCCGCGTGATGCCAGGGATAGATTTGACGAAAAGTGGCGGGGTGATAGTACAGGGTTAGGATTTTCGAGGCCTCCTTGAGTAGGGTGCACCACGCTTCCTCTGAGAGGTATCGTGCTGTCGTTCCGTGGTCCCACACCACGATTCGGCGGCGTCCATTCTTCTGGTCGATGGTGGTGTGCCATTCGTGAAAGCCTTCAAACCAGTCGGAGAGGACCATGGCAAAGGTTTCCTGCGGTCCGTATCCATGGCCTGACGGGGAATGCACATCCCCTTGCCCGTAGACGATGGGCAGATAGGGCAGATTATGGGAGCGAGAGAGGGTCTGGATAATCTGAAATTCCCGCCTCAAGCATTCCTTAGCGGTCTTTGAAACGGCCGAACTGACGGTTAGCTTGACCCGTTCATCGGAGGTAAATACATCCACACTGGCAATATGATAGAGGGTCCCATGCTTCTCGCTTCGAATGGACAGCCTGTGGATGGTGTCAAGCGATATGGCGCTTCCCAGCCTTGCTTGAAGCGCAGAAAGGAGGGTGGCCCCATGGTTTCGCAGCAAAAATTTCTCAATGGCAACGAAATAGTTTTCAAGGGTGAGGAAGGGGTGGACGTCGGAAGGGGTAAGCTTGAAAGGGAGGGCCAGCATTTGGCTCGCCGCAGGCACGTCGCCCGCTTCACCGGCGATTTGATAGTCGATGCGTAGCGCCAGATCAGACGCCGCGGACCGGTCCACGTTTCGCTTAACCGTTGATCCGTTTGAGGGCATCGGCGGCCACCTGCCCTACAGCCCGTTTTTCAAGTTGCCCGCCTTCGTAGATCCGAATCTCATGGGGTTCACCCCTCAGTTTCTCCAAATCCCCACTGGCCTCGTGGGCCAACAGGTTTCCCATCAGCCACGCGGTGTAGCCCCGGACCTCGGGATCGGGATCTTCCAGGAACGCAAAGAAATAAAGGGTATGCTTGCGCAGGATTTCCGGACTCGATTTGGCAATTCTTCCCAAGGCCTCCAGCGTTTGGGCTTTTCTCGTATTGTCGGCGAGAAACTGATAGAGTTGGGCCGCATACCCACCAAATAAATCGGGACGGTTTGAAATAATTTCCCCGATCGCTTCAAAGGCGCCCCAGGAGAAGGCTGCGGTATCGGTGATGGCGTAAAAAAGGCCTTGAAGGAGTTTGGACACGGCCCCAGGATCATTTTGCCCGATCGCCGCGCAGGCGCGGCCCAGGGCATCGGCTGCCTTTTTGCGAAACAAGTCATCCCCTGAATAAAGGAGACGCTGAAGATACCGGATGATGCGTTTGTCTTGCTTAGCCGCACGCAATATGGATTCGATATCATATGTTCCGACCAGTGCCTCCACATCCCTTTTTGAGAGGGATTTCCCCCCTTTCTCGGCCTCGGTGGGTGCGACGGGGGGTGAAAGGGGCGTGGCTTTGTCCAGGTGTTTTTTGACGGAATCGGCCGTCACCTCGAGAACATCTTTGTGCAGTCTCACAAAACAGAGAACGCCGGCGATCCGTCGCCCTTCATAAGTGCCGCCCGGGATAATGAGATGACGCCGGAGATCATAATGCTCGACAAATTCCTGAAGATAGTCTTCTTCCGGCAACAATCCCCATGCCAGGTCCCAATCCATGTTGCAGCCGAATACCAGCGCCTCGGACATGGCGGCACCTTGATTATGCCCTGTCTCGTCACACGCATAAACCGCGCCGCATGAACACATGCCCACGGGCATTTCTCCGGGCCTTCTCGTACTCAATTCCCTGGGCGCTTCGATGAGCATTCCGCAGAACGGGCAGACAGGCCGTTTGATGGGTTCTCTTCCGAAGAATTTGCTTTCAAGCATGGTCATCGATGTGTATGGTTCCAAACGGTTTTGGTAAATCTAATTCTCTCGAGTCTTCGTCATATTCAAAGTCGACCACCGCAAAACCGGACCTCGAAGATCTGAATTGCAGGTTCCAATGTTTGTACTGCTCACCTGCGAAGGAACAGTTGATGTTGCCGATCCGGGCGTGCATGAGATTCAGTTTCGGGACCATCTCTTCTTCGAAAATCGCAACGATGTGGGCCCGGTCCTCCCCGCCGAGGGTGTGACGCGGTGACGGCATGGGCTTTTCACGGTCTGTCATTTGGCGGGTCCGGGCAGATCAAGCGTCATACACTGATTTTTGTCACCACACGATTTTGCACTGATCCGGGGCTGGTTGCCTCCGGGGCCGGCGCCAATGGTATAGCTTGTTCTGCTGATGACGCGCTCGATGTTCTCGCCCTTACACTGAGGGCAGGCCATCTCCATGGAGTCCTCCGATGTCATGAAGAGTTTTTCGAAGCGCTCGCCGCACTCCGCACATCTAAACTCAAAAATGGGCATTGTTTTTCTCCTGTATTATGAGATATATATCAAGACTATACTCACCGAACCACCCAAAGTCAAACCATTCAAGAGACCGCGCTTAAAATGATTCTCTCTTTTCATCCCTGCTTTGAAGCGGATATCCAACTGATCCTCGGAGATCAAGCCCTCGGTTCGGATCATATCAGACTCATCGAACGCGCAGCCGCCATCCTCCTCCCACAGGCCTGCACCCAGGATCTCTTCAGGATCTGTGCCGAGTCAAAGGCGTTCGTCTTTCCCGATTATGCCGCGCGCATCCAATACCCGGGCAAAATCGGCCAGCAGCGTCTATTTGAGACCTGGCATCTGAGATGTCCCAAGACCTTTTGCTGGCGGTCTGTCCGACACTTCGAGGCGGTGCAGTCCCGATCAGGCCACATGCCCCATGCGTACCCGTTTCTGTTCAAGGAGGACAAGAGCCACGAGGGGAACGGTGTTTTTTTCTTGGAGAACGAAGGGGGTCTCGAGGCGGCCCTGGCTCAACTTGAGGTTCGGGAGCGATCCGGCTCAAGAGGGTTTGTCTCCCAGGACTATATCCCCTGTGGCGGGAACGTCCTCAGGGCCGTGATCATGGGGGAGCGGATGGTCACCTACTGGAAAAGGCCCGGGAATCCGAAGGCGGTGATCACCACCCTCAGCCGGGGCGCCGGGCTCGATCATGACTGGCGGCCGGCGCTTCAGCGAAAGGGCGAGGTTCAGGCCCGGCTTCTTTCCGCCAAGACGGGGATCAACCTGGCGGCCGTGGATTTCGTTTTTCCCCACGCCAGCCAAGATCCCGAGCCGCATTTTCTGGAAATCAATTACTATTTCGGCCGCCGGGGCCTGGGCGGAAGCGAGACGTATTATGGCCTTTTATATGCCGCCATTCGGGACTGGCTTAAGGGTCGCGGCCTGGACCCTGACGCGGTCCGGCTCATATGACGTCGGGCTTTTTCTATAGCTTATCCAGTTCATCCAGATATTGGATGATGCGAAGCGATTCCGCGATCCCGGTGGTTCCTCGCATGCTCACCACCACCGAGATGGTTTCTAAGAATTCTTCGGTGGTGGCCCCGTTTTCAAGGGCATAGGTCGCCTGGCCCAGGACACAATTCCGGCACCCGGCACCAAGGGCGACGGCCATGGCCATGAGACGCTTGGTTTTTGCATCGAGTGCGCCGTCTCTGTATGCTTCCTCTGCCTGATCCCTGACCTGCCCCAGCACGCCGGGAAGGACTTCTGCGAATTTGCCGAGATGCTTCATGCGGTTTTTATTTAGCGCCACCTGACTTTCAGCCATCATTTCCTCCCTTTTTGATTCATATATGTCAATTTCAGGGATTGATTACCGGAGGGAGGTGCGTCCTGTCAAGGGCAAAATCTCTTACTTGACAATGCGATATGATACACTATCCTGTTAAAATATAATGAAAAATCAGTTGGAGAAAACAGATCAAATGAAAGACAATCCGGAAAACGGGTCTGCCCTGAGCGGTAAACGCCCCGGCGCCCCGACAAATAGAGAAAGCACCCAAGAGGCCCAGTTGCGGGAAATCATGGACGAGGCGGGCACCGGCTTTTATGAGACAGACATCCACGGACGCGTGACGGAATGCAGCAAATCGCTCCCTTCTATTTTGGGGCACCCCAATGAGGAGATCCTGGGTCGTGACTTTGCGCACTTTATGGGAAAGGAACAAGGGCGGAAACTTCGCAAGGCCATGGACCGGGTGTGGGTCAGCCACCAGGGGTTTTCAAACCTTTTGTGGCCCATCAGGGATTCGTCCGGAAATCAGCGCATCATCGAGCTTTCCGCCTATTTGATCAAAAACCATGAGGGCAAGAAGATGGGGTTTCGCGGTATCGCCCGGGACGTCACCGAAGAATTTGAGGCCATGAGTGCACTCAAGGAGGCGGAGCGCCGCTACAAACGCGAATTTGACGAGAGCAGGAAGGCCAAACAACGAACCAAGAACCTCCTCGATTTTGTCCCTTACCCCATGGTCATCTTTACGCCCAGTGGAAATGTCTCGTATATTAATCCCGCCTTCACCCAGGTCTTCGGATGGACGCTTGAGGAGGTCATCGGCCGGACCATTCCTTTTGTTCCGGCTGAGCTCAAAGAACAGACGCTCAAGGATTTAAAGCGGCTATTGAGGCAAAAAGACGACACCATTGAAACCCAGCGGTTGACCAAGGACGGGCGGATTCTGGACGTGGTGATTCGAGGCCAGATTTCATCAGAGGATGAAGATGAGCGCTATGGAGAATTGTTTATCCTGCGCGATATCACGGAAGAGCGACGGCTGGAAAGAATCAACGAGACCCTATTTCAGATCAGCGCGGCCCTCCCCCGACACCCGCGGCTGGAGGACCTCCTGGACTACATCAGCGGGGAAGTCAAGCGATTGTTGAACACCGAGGGTGCGGTGGTGGGATTACTGGATGAAGAAAATGAGTCGCTTCATTTTCTGGGTGCGGCCTATGATGAGGCATCCGCACTGAGACATGTCAAGACCGTACGCCATCCATTCGAGAAAAGCGTTTCGGGCCGGGCCATCACGTCCGGTCGACCGATTATTGTGCCCGACGTCCGTAAGGAACCGGACTTCCACGATGGACTGGATCAGGCCATTGGCTTTGAAAGCCGCAATTTCATTGTGGTGCCTCTTGAGGGCCGGGAGAAAACGGTCGGCGTGTTGATTGCCGTGAACAAGACGTCGGGTGGATTCAACCCGAAGGACAGCAAGCTCCTCACCATGATCGCCGGCACCGTGGCCCTGTCCATCGAAAATGCGAGGTTCTCGGACGACCTCAAACGGGCGTATGAGGAGGTCTCGGGTCTCAACCGGGCAAAGGACAAGCTCATCAATCACCTCTCCCATGAACTCCGGACCCCCGCCTCCGTTGTCCTTGCCTCTATCAATATGCTGGCCAAAAAGCTGCAACACATTCCATCCGAAGAATGGATGCCTACCCTGGATCGAGCGCGAAGAAACCTCGATCGAATATTGGAGATCCAGTATCAGGTGGGCGACATTATGAGAGACCCCGAATATAAGACCTATTCCATTCTTTCCCTCCTTTTGGATCAGTGCATGGATGAGCTGGAAGCCCTGGTAGCCGAAAAGACCGGAGATGAAACCATTGTCCAGTGGCTCAAAGCGCGCATTGAGGCGGATTTCGGCCCCAAAGAGAGTAAACCGGAACCCGTTCGAATCAACGAATTTTTGCAACTCCGGATGGACGTCCTTAAAAAGGCGTTTCCCCATCGAAAGATTCATTTCACTACCCGGATTGAGCGAACGCCCATGGTGTGTATACCGCCTCAGGTCCTGGAAAAAGTGGTGGACGGGGTGATCCGGAATGCCGTGGTTACGGCGTCGGTATCACTGAGAGCGATCAAAAGCGGATATTTGAAGGCTTTTTCCCGACCCAGGAGACCATTTACTACTCCTCAAAACGGCCCTTTGATTTCAACGCCGGGGGCAAGGGCGCCGATCTCTTACGCATGAGGGTCTTTGCGGAGCGATATCACTTTGGGCTGGACATGACGTCTTCCAGGTGTCGTTTTATTCCTCAAAAAGAGGACATCTGTCCAGGGGGTATTAACCGCTGCAAATTCTGTCGGAGCGCCGAGGATTGTTATGATTCAGGGGGAACCACCTTCTCGCTTTTTTTCAGCCGTGCCCCCGAAAATGGGTCTGTGGGGGGAGATGAGGCGCGTCAGAAGTGAGCCCGAACCCTCGGCGCGCTTACATGGGGACGTCTTCTTGGGTGTAGTTCCTGAAACGGGTCAATTCCTTTTGAAAGGTGAGCTTGAAGTAGCCGGTGGGGCCGTTTCGCTGTTTGCCCAGGATGATTTCCGCAATGTTTTGGTTCTCCTCGGACCTCGGATTATAGACTTCGTCTCTGTAGATAAAGGCGATAACATCCGCATCCTGCTCTATGGCCCCGCTTTCTCTCAGGTCAGATAACTGAGGTCTTTTGTTGGGCCTGTCCTCTACCTTGCGATTGAGCTGGGACAGGGCGATCACGGGCACGTCCAGGTCTTTGGCCAGCGCCTTTAAGGATCTGGATATCTCCGACATCTCCAGCTGGCGGGACTCTGCCGATGCCCGGCCCTGTATCAGCTGCATGTAGTCCACGATAACCAGTATCAAGTCATGACGCTTCTTGAGCCTGCGGCACTTGGCCTTCATTTCCAGTACACTGATGGCGGAGCTGTCGTCAATGAAGATGGGAGACTCTGAGAGGCGGTTGGCCGATTCCGTGAGGCGCGGCCAGTCCTCATCTCTCAAATCCCCTGTTCTCAACTTGGTGGCATTGATCCCCGAGTCGAATCCCAGGAGCCTGAGACCCAGCTGCTCTTTCGACATCTCCAGGGAAAAGACGGCCACGCCTTTTTGGGTTTTTTGGGCCGCGTTGTACCCGATATTCAAGGCGAGAGCGGTTTTTCCCATGCTCGGTCTTCCGGCAATGATGATCAGATCCGAAGGCTGGAGGCCGGCCGTCAGACGGTCGAACCGTTCAAACCCCGTGGGTACGCCGGTCACGTATCCGTCGAGCGCTGCGGTACTCTCTAATTTCTTAAAACTCCCTTTGATGACATCGTTGAGGCTGTCAAACCCTTCTTTGACCTGACTCTCGGCGATGTCGAATATGGATTGTTCGGCGATGTCCAGAAGGTCATCGGTGGCTTTGCCTTCCTGAAAACAGAGGTCCGATATGCTGGAACACTGGCGGATTAACTGCCGCTTGACCGAGAGATTGCGAATGATTTCAGCATAATAGGCGCTCCCTGCGGATGTGGTGATGGCCTCTACCAAAGAGGCTAGGTACTCGGTCCCCCCAACGGTTTTAAGTGCCTCTTTGGCGGTGAGCACTTCCGAAAGGGTGATGATATCGATGGGCTCGGCCCGGTTATAAAGGGTCGTCATCCCTTCGAAGAGCGCCGCGTGGGCTTCACGGTAGAAATCTTCCGGGGAGAGGAGATCCATGACCTGGTTCATGGTATCGTTGTTGAGCAGGATGCTCCCCAGTATGGCCTGTTCCGCCTCATTGTTGTGCGGCGGGACCTTTAGATGGGCCTCGGAAGGCGATTTTTGCTTGGCTTGGGCCATATGTTCGGACGTTTTTTTAGAAGGGTGCCGATCGCCTGAGCGAAGATATGCGTTCGTTTACGCTTCTTCTGGGTCCACCGCCACCTTCAGGCTGGCGGTCACCTCTGGATAGATCTTGACCGATACGTCAAACTCTCCCAGGTTTTTTATGGATTTGTCCATCACGATCTTTCGTTTATCGATGGTAATCCCTTCCTTTTCGAGGGCGGATGCGATGTCCATACTCGTCACTGAGCCATAGAGCTTCCCCTCTTCGCCCGCCTTCTGCACCAGTCTGATGGTAAGGGCTTCCATCTGCTCCTTAAGCTTTTCCGCGCTGGCCTTGACCTTGAGTCGTCTGACCTCGATTTTCTTGCTTTTGAGCTCGAGGGCCTTTCGGTTCGGCGGTGTGGCTTCGAGGGCAATCCCTTCGGGAATGAGATAGTTGCGTCCGTATCCTTCGGCCACGGTCACAATATCTCCTTCCAGACCGAGTTCCTCGAAATCCTGTGTGAGTATAAGTTCCATATGATACATCCTCCGTCTTTAGAGTCGGCCTTCCGACCGCTTATGAATTTTTCTGAAATCCACCCACTGATCAAACAAGCCGGCCAACGTCAGAACGGCCAGAAAGAGCTGTTGGATCATTATCAGGAAATAAATACCGATCCTCACCCAGGAGGGGACATGGTATTTATTTAAGAAAAACAAAATAATAGACAGCCCGTGAAACAGATAGATCGCCAGTATGACGATCAGGGTGTTTATGGCCAAAAACTCTATAGGCTTTGACGAAAAAAATAAAGCAAAACCTGAAACGATGACCCCCCAGACCAGGTGGTCCGGTGCCTTCCAGCGGTCCATGGAGATAAAGTCCGGATACCTCATCCCCTTGATCCTGAACAGCGGCTTGGCGATAATGATATTGAGCCAGAGCGCAAATCCGGTACCGATAATCATGAGGGAGGGATAGATTTTCGAAAGAATGGCCATGAACGCCTTGACATACCCCTCCAGCTGAATAGCGTTTTCACTCACCGCATCCGTCGCCTCATAGACCTTTAGCGTGGTGTTCAGTTCTGAATGAAAGTAGTTCAACATCATTTCGATCGGGCCCATATTCCGGGTCAGGCCGATGAAGGAAAGCGACATGAGGCCGAGAAGCGACATGAGAGTGGTGCCCCACAAGACCGTCTGACCCAGGCTGAAATTCCGTCGAAACAGCTCGGAGAGGCCGACCCCTATGAAGCTGAATTCAAGGGCAAAAAGGATAATCTGGGCCCGTCCGGCAAAATATGCGGTGACCCCGATGGCAAGGACGACCACGGCCGACAGCTTGATCCCTTCGTAGAGACCCAACCGGGTGGCATAATACAAGAACGGCAGTGGCGTTAAGAGGCTGAGGAGCGGTCCTATAAAAGGGATCCAAGCAGAGGCCAGGAGCAGAAAAGCCGCTCCTCCCAAACATCCCAGCACATCAGTCGATTTCATCTGAAATCCAGTATGGCAATTACCCGGAAAACTGCACCATCGGAGAGACCTGCACGGATGTGAGGCCTCTCCAATTAAAACAGATCTCTCTAAGGGTACGGTGGTTATCTCACGATGGAAGTCGTATAGGGTAACAGCGCAATGTTTCGGGCCCGTTTTATGGCCACGGTTAACTGCCGCTGGTGTTTTGCACAGTTGCCTGAGATCCGTCGGGGGGTAATCTTTCCCCTTTCAGTGGTGAAATACTTCAGGACCCTTAGGTCTTTGTAATCGATGGAAAGACTGCTGTCTGCACAAAACTTGCACACTTTTCTTCGGTGAAACGTCCTTCTGAATCGGCCCTTGCTGGCATTTCCGTCCCTTTGGTATTTTCTATTGTACGCCATCTTTTTCCTCGTCTTCCGGAGTTGCTTGGGTTTCCGTCTCTTCGTTGGTCTCTTCGCTCGTTTCCTTGGCTTCTGCCGCTTCCACTTCGGCCTTGAGCGCCTCCGGATCGGCGTCATTACTCAACACGATGGTCTGAGATTTAAGGATGGTGTCATCCAGGCCAAACTGTCTTTGCAGTTCAACGGTAATACCGGGATCGCCGCAAAACTGCATCAGGACGTAGACTCCCTTGTTAAACTTTTTGATGTCGTACGCTAAGTCCCGCTTTCCCCACTCATCGATCCTGGTGACGACCCCATTGGTTTTTTCAACCAGGGTGCTGAAACGGGTCACGACCTCTTTGACCGCTTCATCCGACAGGGTGGGGTTGATAATATAAACGGTTTCGTAATGCCTCATTCCCATGTTCTCCTTTCGGCCTTTTTTCCTGTTAAGGATGGTATGGTCCACCAACTGTGATTCATCGTGTCACGCCGGGGGACAAGGAGCTATAAAAGCTAAAACGTACTTATTTATCAATGATTTTCACTTATGTCAATGAAATATTTTTCGGGTCTATTCAAACCGATTCCGGATAGAGAATCCCTGGTCTCGACAGAGAAGGTCCCGCTCCGCATCCCGAAGGTCTTGGGCGATCATCTCGGCTACCATGTCTTCAAATGAGGTCTTTGGTTTCCACCCGAGGACGTCTCTCGCCAGGCTGGCGTCTCCCAAGAGGTCGTTTACCTCTGTGGGCCTGAAATACGTCGGGTCAACGGCCACAATACATCGATCCGTGTTTTGGTCGACCCCCTTTTCCTGGATTCCCTCTCCCTCCCATCGGATGTCAAACCCCAGGTGTCGGCCTGCGGTGTGGACAAACTCTCTTACGGAGCGGTGTATGCCCGTGGCGATGACATAGTCTTTGGGGGCTTCTTGTTGAAGCATCAGCCACATGAGCTCCACGTAATCCCGGGCATGCCCCCAATCCCGTTTCGCATCTAGGTTCCCGAGGTAGAGGGTATCCTGAAATCCGAGCTTAATCCTGGCGAGTCCCCTGGTAATTTTTCGGGTGACAAAGGTTTCTCCCCGAATGGGAGACTCGTGGTTGAACAAAATGCCGTTACAGCCGTAGATCCCGTAGGCTTCCCTGTAATTGACCGTGATCCAGTAGGCGTAGAGCTTGGCCACCGCATAGGGAGAGCGGGGATAAAACGGGGTTTTCTCGTTCTGAGGCGTTTCCTGGACCAGACCGTAAAGCTCTGAAGTGGACGCCTGGTAGAACCGGGTCTTTTTTTCAAGGCCCAGGATTCGAATGGCTTCCAGTATCCTGAGTGCCCCCAGCGCATCGGCATTGGCCGTATATTCCGCCGTTTCAAAAGAGACCATGACGTGGCTCTGGGCCGCGAGGTTATAGATCTCGTGGGGCTGGTCCTGTTGAATGTTTCGGATGAGATTGGTCGAGTCGGTCAGGTCTCCGTAGTGGAGTAAAAAC